>JAPYTO010000078.1 GCA_029941865.1 Fuerstiella sp.
ACACCGTACACGTCGCCAGTGGTTCAATCGGCCAGTATTCACCGTCCTGGTGCCACGGCGTGCGCGTTCCGACTTTGGCAGGCTTCGCAAAAAAGCTGGAATTCCAAAGAGCAATGTCGTTGCCAATGACCTGTCCCACCATATCCAGAATCTCCGGCATCCTTGCCACCGTGAGGAACCACGTGTCGTAGGCCAGAACTGCCGAGCAATAATCGCTGTACTCCGGGTGTCTCTGAACTAACCGGTCGTGTGCCGCACGAATGTCGATCAGCACTGAATCCGGAACACGGTAGTCCGGCGTTACGAACCCATCACGGTGATAGGTATCGATCTGTTCTTTGGTAAGCATAGAATGGATTCCGAGCGGCCTCTGGCAAACTGTGGCAAGTGCCAATATTAAGTGGCCGGTCACGTCATTGCGACTGTGCAGAGTCCCTGTTCGCCAAACAGCAGGCGAGCCGGGTACGTCAGTGCCCGGATTGTTCTTTTTAACCGTAATGCGGGCAGCCTGCCTGCGAACGCAAGCAACAGGCTGGCAGCCTGCACTACGACGGACACTTGCCGCTGCGTGGCAGTTGAAACAGCCGTTGTCGACCGTTTGTTGTGGCTGCCAGCCGAAGGTGCCTGCATGCGTCCAGCGGATTCTGCCACTTCAGGAGAACCGTAAAGTTCACGACGACGTCACGCCGATTCTATAAAGGCAGGACCGTGCGCAGGTCGCATATCTGCACCCCGCGTCTGTGATAGACCGAGGTGTCGTTCAAAGGGGACAGACGTCATGGGTGAACGCAAATTTAAGAAAAACAAGCCAGAACTCAAACTGTCGGTTGCTCCTGGCAGGCGCAAACTGGCAATTGCCGTCGTGCTGCTCACAATCGGAGCTGTTACGTTTGAGTCCGAGCTGCTTCAAATATTTGCCCCTGCCGATTCCGTGGCAGAAGGCAGACAGGGATCCGACGAATTTTCAGACCTGGAATCGATCCTGGCAGAATTCGGTGACGATGACGCATCGCCGAACACACCTCGATCAGAGTCAGAAATGAGCTCACAACCGACCGTCGCAGATGACTCACTGCCATTGCTGATTCCATCCGAAGACGCCGCGACGGAAGATCCCGCCCGTATGGTGTCGTTTGCGCAGGAATCATCGTCAGAGAAACCAGACGTGCACACTGATCACGGCCAGTCGCAATCCATGTTCCCCGCAGGCGGGGGGTATGGCTTCCAATCGACTCGCTCAGATCACCCACCGGCTGCGACAGGCATTCGGTTCACCGGCCATATTCAGCCGATTCAGTAGTCAGCATCAACCGGACGCGAGTTTCAAATGTACCAGGAATACTGGGGACTAAGCAAGAAGCCGTTTTCTTACCGCACCGCGGCAACGGAACTGTATCCGTCCCATGCACTGCGTGCCGCCTCACTGAGATTACAATATTGTTTTCGAAACGACGCTGGCGCAACGCTGTTGATCGGCCTGTCCGGCGTGGGCAAGTCCAGTGTGTTGAGAAAAATGGCGGCTGAGGATCTGAATCTGCGCCCCTTCGCACATGTCGTCTATCCAACGTTGCCCTGTGCAGAACTGCAACGCGTCGTGGCGGCGGAGATTCTTGAAAAGACTTCGGTCGACCACAACGATTCAGCAGACACCGTATTGCTGCGACTGCGACAGGCGCTGCGCGGCCACGCCGCAGAAGGCCGACATCCTGTGATCGTGTTCGACGAGGCACATCTGTTGAACGATGATGCTCTGAATCAGGTCGTTCTGCCTCTCCTGAGTGTCGCCGACATGGACGCGACACTGTCGTGTACAGTTGTTTTGGCGGGGCAACCATCGCTCGCCGCACACATTGCAAGGAATGCGCAACTTCGTGATCGCATTGCTGTCACGGCGACCATGGATGGCTTTACCTTAAGTGAGACAATCGATTACATTCAGGCGAGCGTCAAGGCCGCAGGAGCAGAGCAGTCGATCTTTACAGCCGATGCGATTAAGGCGATCTGGCGGCTTAGTGCTGGCAATCCACGGTGCGTTAACCGTCTTTGCGATATGGCTCTTCTGGTTGGGTACGCCGATCAACTGTCGGAAGTTACCGCGAGTGAGATTGAATCGCTGGCCGCAGAAATTCTACCTGCCGCTGCGTAACGCTGAGCCATCCGCATGCCTGCAGCGCACCGGCCCGTGTTGCCCGCCTGGTTTCACTTTTCCTCGCGGCTCAGCAGCTCGATTCCGGACAGAACAGGTGCTCCCTGGATGGGAGTGAATCGCACGTTGAGTTCGCCGGCGATGGAAACGTTGTCAACGGTGTGAACGACGAATCGTGCATCTTCGGGACCGGAGGAATCAACGTGGACATCATCAAGGACCAGCTGTCCCTGCAGATGCACGTCGAAGACATGTCGGCCATCGTCTCCGGAAGTCGGGGGAGCCGCAAAAAACAGCCGCACGCGATGTTCTGTACCGGGCGTGTCGGAGGTGTGGGTTTCAGGTGCTTCATCCGCGTCGATGACCAGCCGCGCCGCGCCGTCTTTGTTCCCGCGAGATGCGTTGGCAACGCGTTTACCTGTGCCGCTGATGAGGAACGCGAGCGAATTCCCCGGCTGCCAGTCTGACCGATCGATCACCGATTGCACAAGTGCGGCAAGATCGGGAGTTCGTTGCATCTCACCCGCCTGTTTGCTTTTGGGCCACTCGCCGGGACTCCACGCAACCTGTTTCTGCGTCAATGTTCTTGATGACAGGTCATGTCTGTCGTCACTGAACCGAGCCGCATCGTCCGTATCCTCGGCGCTGATCAACAGCGACGTCGGGTCGTCGGATGATTCGTCGCAGGTGAACTGAATGTATGCGCCACGAACCTGCGTGCCGCGATTCAACCTGATGTCGTTGAAGCGGACTCCCACCAGTTGACTTCCTGAATCCTCGACAAGTTCCAGGTCACTGCTGTCGAGATCCACCGATCCTGAATCACTTTCTTCCGCGTCGTCATTGACATGGTTGACAGGGATTCCGGTGCTGAGGCTGATTTCTTCCTGCAGTTCCATCTTGATCTTCAGGGAGGTGACGCCAGTTATGCCGGACGCCAGAATCCATGGATGTGTCAGCCCCGACATGGTGGACGAGTGATGTTGATAGGGTGCGGCGCCATCGTTGAGTTCAAGGGAAAGCGGAGGGGAAGGACCCGCGACGACAGGGTATTCCAGCCACAGCAATCCACTGGCGTCGCGGCGGTCTCCCGGAGCGCCGAAATTTATCCCCAGTTTACGAACCCGAGTCCCGGTTGTCTCGACGGAGGCCGCCGAGCTGACGCTCCAGGAATCCACATCGGGCATGTGAACCAGGGCCAGAGAGGTCTGGTTCTGATAAGCGCAACTGCAAGTACGCGTGTAATCGGGCGCGTTCAGCACTCCGTTGGCGACAACGAGATTGGACGTGCATCCGGACTTGAATCCGCCAAAGTTGCCTATGCCGGAATCCGTCCGCATGTCATAAAATCCGGCGGCTCCGGAACGGAAGGTCAACAGGTGTTCACTCGCGATGATATTGTTGCAACCGTAAGCACGGGTGAGTTTCCATGGCTGGAGTTCGCCGGTGAGCGGATTCTGGACCAGTTTCTGCTGCCCGTCCGACAGACGGAACGCACCCGCCGACTCGGCGTAGGAGTTGGCGTTGGTGATGATGAGATTGTTGTGCAGGATGCACGGCCCGGCATACTTGACAGACTCGTTCCGCCATTGCTGCGAGCCATCGATTCCGGCATACACGGCCATGCCCTGAGCGACTTCGCCATACAGCCGGTCACTGCCGGAGGCGCCCGCCTGCAACAGAAGATCCTGTGATTCCGAATAGCCCAGCCAGGATCCGAAGATGTTGTCCTTGTATTCCCACAGTTGCCTGCCGCTGTGAGCATCAAAGGCGGCGATCCGATAGCCCTCAGGCCGCGACTGGCCGCGACGAATGAGCAGCTCTTCAATCTGTTTCGGGTTTCGGTCAAGGCAGTACAGACGACCGCCACCGGCGACAATACCGTTGTGCCAGAAGCTGTGATTGGCGTCGATTTTCCACAGCCGCTCGCCTGTGTGTCGATCGAATCCGACAAGGGCCACACTGGCAGCACGGTCTAAGCTCTTCAGCCCGAATCCAGCTCGGTTTTTTTTCAGTTTCGCGTCTGCTTCGCTGGAGACGTTGAGCCGATCACGATACATGGCGAAGCCCAGGCCGCCAATCAGCACGTCGCCATAGACGCCGATATATCCCCACTGTTCCGGCTGGCCAGAATCGTCCCTGCCGATGGCGATGTCCTTGAGCGTTTCTCCGGTCGCTGGATCGAGCACATGGCAGATCGCCCCCTCGATAATGTACAGTCGGTCTTCGGTCGCGACGTAGTTGGTTCCGCGGCCGTTGGCACCTGGAATGTGGACCTGATTGTACTGTGTCTTCAGCGGTGTGTTATCGTAGGTGTCGTCATAGTACACATCGTCGGTGCCCAGACTCTTGAATTCGCGTTTCCAGAGTACTCGGCCGGTGTAGACGTCGCGGGCGCTCAGGCTGTTCATGCCTTCGATAAACAGACGCCCGCCAACCACCTGTTCAGGGGGACCGTGACCATGGCGTGGCAGGACATCCATATTGCTGCTGCCACCAAACCACAGGACGCCCAGCGGCAGCTTCACACGCTGATCGTTGGACTTGATGGTGTTGGCAATGTCACCGTGTTGGTGCGTCCAGTCCGCCGACCCCGGCAACGCACCGACTCGGCGCACCAGGACACTGTCATCCCTGATCTCAACATGAGCCTGTTCCAGGTTCATGGCACTGATCATGGTTGCCAGTTGTGCTCGGTTGTCTTTCGCGAGCAGTTTCATAGCACCGCCGTACGGGCGTACTGCCTCGTACAGTCGCCGCACCAGCGTATCGTCCGCCTTCGCTGCCAGTCGCGTTCCGACCACAACCAGATTCGCGACGTAACTGGGCGGCATAAACGAACCGGCCTCAGAGTGATGAGCGGTGACTCGTCCGTACAGGCCCGCCTTATCCAGTCGGCGACGCAGTTCGTGGACGGTTGTCGCGTTCTGATCAACAATCGCCAGCTGGGAAAAAGGAGAATCCGCCGCTAACGCGTCGATGAGTGACGCGTCCGATGCTCCGAACCAAAAGGCGTAGCCTTCCGAGTTCTCTCTCTCCAGTAACTTCGAAACACGGAGCTTTGCTGCCGGCGAAAGATCCAGTTTCTGTGGGGATTCAGTGAGGGGAGCAGCGGATTTCGGGGTGCTCGCCCCCAGTGCCATCAGATCACCTTCCACGGTGACGGCAAACAGTTTTCCATCGGCAGCCAGCAGACGTCCAATCGTTCCATCGACCGGCAACGACCACGACACCTTCGCCTGCCGGTCGTCGTCCGGCAGGCGAATGGCGCAGATGGACTCCGGACCCGCCGCATACAAATGGTTTCCCGCGAGGATCAGATCGCCGCGGCCATCGGCCTCAACTTGCCAGGCGACCTTGTTGTCCTGTTGATACGCTCGGATGACGTGACGATCCTTATCCGTCTCTGCCGAGTAGATCATGCCATTGTGGAGGACAGGTTCGTTTGGCATGAACGCCGTCTTGACGCCGGTCTTCAGCTTGAATTCACGCGTCCCCTTCAGTCGTGTATGCACAAAGAACGACTGTTCGTTGGCGACAACAAAAGTGCCACCCGTGCCCTTTCCGCCCGCATTGATCTCAAAGTAGCGAAGTTTTCCGTCACGGCGGTCAAAGGCGGCGGGAACGGAACGTCCTCCGGGCACGAGCAACAATTCGTCTGTCGCCACCAATGCCCCCTGAGGTGCGACTCCCGCGAACGACGGAGCACTGTGCGGCTGCTTGATGAACTGAGAACCCGTGCTGTCGTTGACCCATTCGACTTCGCCCGTGCGTGCATCGAGGGCGTACAGGAATGTACCCATGAATGGCCAGATGCTGGCAGCAAAATACACGTGTCCGTCACGAACCACCGGGCCTCCACGAGCCGGCCAGGCAGACGTCAGGCGTTGGTTTCCAATGGCGTGCTGAGCGTTCGGTGCTCCCCCGAAACGCCACTGCAGTTTCCCGTTCTTTGCGTCCACGCAATACAGGAAGCCATCATCGCTGCAGAAGTAAACATGGCCGTCCCAGCCGGCCGGCGGCAGACGCACCGGCGCCTCCGTGAAGAATGACCACAGCTCCTTGCCGGTGTCCGTATCAAAGGCGGCCAGCTTGTCGCGATCGTTGAAGCCCATGAACAGGCGGCCGTCCAGCACGATCGGTTCGAAAACGCGATCGTATGTCATCAGGTCCAGATTGAGCGGATCGTCCCAGGTTGGCTTCCGTGGAGCAAAGTGCCGCGTCCAGAGAAGTCGCAGATTGTCAGGCAGCGTTTCAGCGGAAGCCGCCGTACGTCCGGGCGTACTCCGCCACATTGGCCAGTCGGCTGCCATCACGTCGGGTTGGAAGAGATTTGCGATGAAGAACAAAACGAGAAGAGGCAGCAATCGATTCATACTTCGCTCGGAGAGTGACGATTTGGCGGGGACATTTGGCGGAAAGAAGAATCTTAACAACTACGGATGGCAAAAACGAACAGTGCAGGCGGTGGAACGAGACGTGGAACGGCAGGAGACTGTTCGGTGACGGATTCAAGAGCTGTTCAGAATGGAGACATCGTGCGTCCCCGACTGCAAATCTGCCGGAAGCACGGCAATGCCGGAGTTGCCGTCCGCCGCAGTTTCTCCAATCGTCAAACTCACGCACTGTCCGACCACGCATGGGGTCTGATTGAGCGGCTCAGCGTGCGGTTGGGAAAGATGTTTCAATTCTGCCGACGTCGCAGTCGCCAAGTTTAACGTCTGTGAGGGGTTGGTTTGCTTTGCCGCCTGTACCAAATTCTCAGCTGAAGGCCGGGCTTGTCTGTTGCAAACCGATCCACGGTCAGTCTCGTTGCGACCCAACCATTTGGACTGGTCGATACATGATATTGCCACTGCAGCGGTCAGGAACGCAAGGGTTCGAATTTGACGCGGCCTGACCGCAGACAGCCTACAGCGTTTCACGCTGACTTGTGGCCGCGAAGAACGCTTTTCAATAGCAGTTTCATTACTCCCACGAGCCAGTATCGTTCGCGACAAAAAGTAAACTGTTCTAATTTCGTCGCACTGTCACCTTTCATGGATGAAAGACGATGAAACGACAATCGTTAAGACTTTGGGTTTCGGCCATCATGGTGTGCGCAGCTGCCATGTCCGCAGAACGTTCGTCGGGCGAAGAGTTTCGTTCTGAGCCCCCGCATCTGATCACTGCAGATCACCTGTTCACAGAGTCCGACCCCTGGATTCAAACCGTCAGTCTGCAATGTGCCGCCGAAAGCCCCTGCGGCGAGGTCGGCGATTCGTGCGGCGAAACCGTTGTCCTAAGTGGCAGTCTCGCCACGGATGCTGCGATGATCTGTTAAGCCGATCCTATCTGACAAACGGACTGTTCGGGCTGGCTCCCGCGGCGGTAGAGCACGGTGTCATGGTGGATGCGTCGTATACAAATTTCTATCAGGGAGTCACACGCGGCGGGGGCAGGCAGACTTTTCGAAATGGCAGTAAAACGGATCTGTTCATCATGGCAGATACCGGTAAGATGGGTCTTTGGCAAGGCGGACTGCTGCAGGTGCATGCCGTGGATTGGCAATTCGGAGAGAATTCCAATGGGGACGCTGCAGGATTAACCCCGGTCAACACCAACCTGCTGACACCAACCATCACGCCAACGTATGGTATGACAAATCTGATGCTTATGCAGCAACTTGGTGGCGGCTGGGCCGCGATCGCCGGCCGATACAACGCGCTGGACCTCTGGGCCACCTTTTATCCCGAATTCGGCCGAGGGATCGACGGCTTCATGAATGTCTCAACGCTGATTCCACTAAATGTGGGCATAAGTCTGCCATCTATTTCCAACGTCGCCGGAGTCATGAAAATGGGTGAACGAGGGGTTGAAGGTGGTTTCGTTGTCCTGGAAACTCAGAACTCGCCGACCACGGCCGGGCTGGATTTTCCGAATGGTACGACGCTTTTGGGGTTGGCGCGGAAGCATACCGATTTCGGAGGACGCCCCGGTTCTCATACCTTGATTGGCACTTACGCGACTGGCGACTTCAGTCGTTTGGCGTTGAAGGATGGGAAATCATTCCGCCGGGCGGCGTTGTTCCTGCGAGCAACACTGGCAGCTGGATGGCTACGTACCTGGCGGAACAGCGACTGTGGGTCGATCGCTGTAACGATAAACGGTACACGAAGCTGTTCAGCTACGTGGGGTTTTCAGACAAGGAAAACAATCCCTACCTGGTTACGACTTCCATTTCGGTTGAGGCATTTGGTGTCCTGGATAGTCGTCCGAATGACCGCATGGGAGTCGCCTACTTTTACAATGCTTTGAATACTGACTTCAAGAGTGCGTTCGCTCTCGTTACGCCGGTCGGTAATCTTCAGGGTGGTGAGATCTATTACAACGCTCAGGTCACACCATGGTTCAACCTGACCTTCGATCTACAGACCGTCCAGCCGGAAGTCCGTAGTCTTGACACGGCCGTGGTCCTGGGGTTGCGGGCGCACGTCAAAATCTGATGCTGGACTCAGCGGGAATGATCCGCGGTGTTTGCCCAGGATACTGCACTGTTCAGTGCGGGGGCTTTCCACAGCGTTGTGTCCGGCACCCGATTCTATTGCATGTTCGTTTCGTTCACGACACGATCGAGACGAGCATTGGGGCGGGAACGTTAGAACGCGCGCATTACGCTGCGTGTCGACCTTGTCGTTACCCACAAGTACATAGTCGCGAAGCGACGAAAGCACATAGCCATTGGGCGTGAGCCCACGGAATGTGGTTGTCACGAAATGTCTTAGCCGCGAAGCGGCGACAGCAATTCAAAATTTGCTGCCGCCGCTTCGCGGCTCAATTCACGTAAACATTCCGTGACCCACGGCTGACGCCATGGGCTACGTGCTGTCGCCGCTTCGCGGCTAACGGGATTTGTGGGTGACGACACTCCCCGATTTGGATTCGAACCCGCGACATAGTTGCTCACGATGGCTGTTGATCGCGGCCCCTGGTGTATCGTTACGTCTTGATTTTGGAGTAGTCGAAGTCGCGAGACATTGGACGACATAGAGAAAAAAAGTTCCAATCTCTGGCGAGTTCGGCTACGGAACAATCCCGGTAATTAGGCTTGACCACGCACCAGGCATCCAACCTGGCGACTGTGACGATCCAGGGCGTGGCTGGCGATTCTGTTCAGTTTTCAACGGAATCGAGCGGCACGTTGTGATACTCCAGCGCCCACTCACACATGTAACGCACACAGTTGGGATCGATGCGGTAGACGATCAGGTCCGGGTTGTCGACGGTGCCGAGATACTGTCGCAGCAGCGGATTTTCGTTCCAGATATCTTCCAGCAATGCGCGATCATCCACGATCACCGCTGTTCCGGTGATGCGCACCTGATTGTGCGCCGTGTCCAGGTAGCACAGTTCGACTCTTGGGTTGGCGGCGATTTCGCCGGTTTTATGATAAGCTCGCAGGTTGGCCACGTAGACCGTAAAACCAACCGTCCTCACCGGCGAAATCGGTCGCAGACGCGGCTGATCTCCGTCCATGGATGCGAGATACGGAAAATGGTCTGCCTGCAGAACGGCTTGCGCAAGTTCCGGCAGGCGTTCCACATCGACAGGTTCGGGGGCGGGTCTGGTCATGGCGTGATTCCGGAGTGAAAAAGCTCGACAGGCGGCAAATAGCCGCTGTGCGAGCAGCCATTCTAGGATTAGTCACTTGAAAACGACACAGCCACGGTATCGAATGGTGACCCCAACAGCGTCCTCCTATTCCTGCCATTCCTGACCGGCGACTTCCATTTGCTTCCGTCTGTCGTTATCCCTTATCGTCCAACAAGTGGAGTGTCGTTTTCGAGCCTTCTATCTCGGAACGCACGCGATCTGCCGCAGAATTGAGGAGTCTGAGATGGAGTGGCGCGAATTTTGTGCACGCATGGCGTGTTTGTTCTCATGTGTGTGCGGTCTGCCGTGCCGGACCTGGAATTCGCTGGTGATGTCTCAGTCAATCCGCTATTGCGCCGGCGTGGTGCTGTGCGGTCTGGTGTTGTCAGACGGGATGTCGACGTGTTCGGCGCAGGAAACTGAAGCGGCGACCCGACAGTATGCGGTTGCCGTAGGGTTTCAGAATCAGAAATTGTTTGATTCCGCCATCGATGAGTGGCAGACTTTTCTGAAGAAATTCCCCAACGACCCTCGAGCCGGTCGGGGCCATCACTATCTGGGCACCTGTTGTCTTCAGGAGAAACGATACGACGATGCGATTGCTGCTTTCACGGCCGTCGTGACGAAGTATCCGAAGCTGGAACTGATGGATCAGTCGATGATGAATCTGGCCATCGCGTCGTACGGCAAGGCACAGAACTCCAAAAATAATTCAGACTACGCGAAAGCCGAACAGGCGTTCGCTCGCATGCTGGCGAAGTTTGCCGACAGCAAGTACGCAGCGCGAGCGATGTATTATCGCGGGGAGTGTCTGTATCAGCTGGATCGTACGGCCGACGCAGCAGCAGCCTATGCGGAATTCCTGCAGAAGTACCCTGAAAACGAATTCTCTGCCGACGCCATGTACGCGCTGGGCACGGCGCAGGAAACGCTGAAGCGATCTGCGCAGGCCCTGGCGACGTATGCTGACCTTATTTCAAAGCATCCCAGGCATTCGCTGCTCACGGAAGTGCAGATGCGGCAGGCGGAGTTGCTGTTTGTTGCCGGCAGGTATGCTCAGGCGTTGCCTGTTTTTGAAGTCGTCACAAGGAATCGAGACTTTGAACTGGCAGATGTAGCGATGCTGCGTCACGCCCGCTGTTTGTACGAACAGGGCCAGTTCGACGACGCGGCGAAGCTGTACTGGAACGTGCCTCGCGAATTCAAAAACACGAAGCACTACGATGCGGCGGTCCTTGCGGGAGCCAAATGCTATTTTCTGGAGGACAAGTTTGAGGTGGCCCGAACGGGACTCGAACGGCTGGCCGACCGCGACGTTCCTGAGGCGGCAGAGGCCACACAATGGCTGGCGCGGACTCACTTGAAAGAGGGCAACGCTTCCAGAGCACGCGAAATTGCTGAACGTGGACTGCGGAAGTTCAGAGGGGACGACTATCGCCCCGAACTGGAATTGGTTCACATCGACGCGTTGTACGAAATCCCGGATCAGAAGAAACAGACGGTGAAGCTGTATGCCAGCTTCGCCAAAAGGAACGGTCGGCACGAACTGGCATCTCAGGCACAATACATGGCTGCACTCGCCGCGTTGACTGTCCATGATTACGCCGCAGCCGCACGGCACAGCACGAAGTTTCTGTCCGACTATCCCAGCGACAAACTGAAGCCGGACGTGATGTTTCTGTCGGCCGAAAGCCAATTGCTGCTGGGCAGGCACGACGATGCCCAGCGGCAATATCGCGAGTTTCTGCAGCTGGCTCCCAATCACGACAACGCTCAGCAGGCGCAGCTTCGACGCGGTGTGGCGCTGTACATGGCCGACCAGTATGCACAAGCCGTGGAATGGCTGCAGCCGCTGGTTTCGCAGTTTTCTGATCGCAGTCTGCGAAGCGAAGCGCTCAGCCTTATCGGTCGCAGTCAACTGGCGCAGGAAGACTTTGCCAGGGCGAAGGACTCGCTGCTGAACGCCATCAGGACCGACCCGGGCCGCCAACAGCATGACGAAACCCTGTTGTCGCTTGCGGATGTCTATCGACAACTTGGTGAAACAGCCGCAGCCGAACAGCAGTGGCAACGCGTGTTGACTCAGCACCCGAACAGCTCGCTGGTCGCAGAAGCGACTTTTCGTCTGGGCGAAATGGCCTTCGCTGCAGAACGCTATAACGATGCCGTGAAACAATATGCCGCTGTGACTCGAGCATGGCCAGACAGTGAGTTTGCTGCCCACTCGCAGTACGGTCTCGGGTGGACGTTGTTTACTATCGGCGAGTATCAAAAGGCATCGGTCGCCATGACGGAGCTGTTGGACCGACACCAGACTTCGACCGTCGGATCGAAGGGCCTGTACGTGCGAGCCATGGCGGCTTACCAGTTGGGCGAGTACCCGGCGGCCATCAAAGACGTGCAGTCTTTTCTGGCGACGAAACCGAGCTCTGACGCTGCACTGGATGCACAGTACGTGATGGGACTTGCTCAGGCTGGTCTCAGACAATTCGAAGCTGCGACCAAAACGTACGCAACAATTCTGACCAATGCCAACAACTACCCCGCCGCGGACAAAGTGGCCTACGAACTTGGCTGGGCCTGGATCGAACTTGGAAAGACGGATGAAGCCGTGGCGGTATTCCATCGTCTTGCCAAAGACTGGCCACGCAGTCCGTTGGCAGCAGAAAGTCTGTTTCGAGTTGGCGAGGCGTATTATGACGCCGGCAATTTTGCAGAAGCGGCCGCCGCGTATCAAGACTCCGCGCAGCATGCGACGTCTGCTGAGATCGGTGAAAAGTCGATGCACAAGCTTGGCTGGAGCTATCTGAAAGCCGAAGACATCGCCGCAGCGGGCGAGGCCTTCACGGACCAGTTGGCGAAACACCCAGGCGGAGAACTTGCCGGAGACGCTCGTTTTCTGATCGGTGAATGCAATTTTCGCAGGAAAGACTGGTCAGCTGCGAAGGCCGCCTATGAAAAAGTCATTGTCAGTCGCGACAGCAACTATCTGGCGCTGGCCACGTTTCATGCGGGCGAATGTGCCGCCTCTCTGGAAGACTGGAGCTCCAGTCGGCGTCTGCATGAGAAAGTTCTGGCTGAATTTGCTGACTTCGAAATGCGTCCGGAAGCACGCTACGGTCTGGCATGGGCGCTGCAGAACGAAGGGCAGTTGGACAAGGCGATTGCATCGTATGAACAGGTTACCGAAGAAAGCGACACAGAAACGGCCGCAAATGCGCGGTTCATGATCGGTGAATGCTGCTTTGCTCAGAAGAAACACAAAGACGCGACGAAACACTTTCTGAAAACTGTGTTCCTGTACAACCATCCGGAATGGTCGCCGATGGCCTACTTTGAAGCAGGTCGCTGTTTTGAAGTTCTGCGAGACACCTCGCAGGCCAGGAATTGTTACGAGCAGGTGATTGCAAAATATCCTAAGCATACGAAAGTCAAAGACGCACAACGCAGACTTTCGGAACTGCAGGGAAGTTGAAGTGAATCTGTCACCCCTTTGGGGTTCTTGATGTTTGTTGGCACCTTGTCCAGGGGTTTACACCCCTGGACATTAACGAACGCCCGTTGGGGCGAGGAACAACGAACCGATGAAACAAATTCAAAAAAAACGGCGGTAACGCCGCAGGAAAACAACCGTTTGCTTCGCAAGTATTCTGAGAGTGACCAACGGGGGCGGACCACCGCCTTCCCGGCGATCGCTTGAATCAGCTTACGGGCCGTCCCGCACAGGAATTTACAGAATGAGATTCTTTCATACATCCGCGAAGAAGCTGCTGACTGCAGGTACGGCTCTGGTGATGTCGCCGGCCGTGGTTCTGGCACAGGAACAGGCGGTGGCTGACGGTGCCTCCGAGCCGCCGATGCCCAGCCTGTGGGATCTTGCGATTCAGGGCGGTTGGTTCATGATTCCCATCGGCGTGGCGTCGATCGTAACCCTGGCCTTCACGGCGGAACGTCTGTTCGGACTGCGGCGCGGGCGAAATCTTCCCAAACATCTGATTCGTAAACTTCGAGACCTGATGTCGGATTCCGGCATTGATCCTCGACGCATGTGGGATGCCTGTGAAGAACACAGATCGCCGTTAGCGAATGTGGTCAAAGCGGCCGTGCTGAAGACCGGCCGACCTCAGGCCGAACTTGAAAAATCGGTGGAGGATGCAGTGGATCGGGAAACAGCCGCCATGACTCGCAACATGCGGCCCATCAACGTCGTCGCCAGTATTGCTCCGCTACTGGGCCTGCTGGGCACTGTCCAGGGAATGATCATGGCTTTCATGGTCATCAGCACGACATCATCCACAGGCACGTCCAAAGCACAGGAACTCGCTCACGGAATTTACACGGCTTTGGTTACGACCTTCGCCGGCTTGAGCGTGGCCATTGTGTCTGTGGTACTGGCGAACTTTCTGGAAGGACGCATAGAACGGCTGCTGCGACAGATGGAAGCGTTGTTTCTGGACCTCCTGCCGCAGCTTGAACGATACGAAGGTCGCCTGCGCATCAGTGAATCCATGTCCGCTGACGAACCTGGTCTCCGCGTTAAATCGATTCCACAGACAGGCCACCAGCAGGGCGGCAATCCTGACGCACCGGTACCGCGCAAAGCCACTGAGGCCAAAGATCCGGAACGGCAAGAACCAAAACAGATCCGACCGAGACGGCCGTCGAAGCGTGTGACCGCCGAAGCACTGCCGAGTGATGCTGCGACAATCGCCGCTGACACTCTGTCACCTCCGAACGGAACAATGACCGCCTCCGCACGAGAGGCTTCGAAGACGGGATCTTTGCGAGCCAACTTTGATCGGGTTGAGACAGCGCAGCCGTCGGAAGGAGGCGGCCAGTGAAATTTAAACTCAATAAAACCGGCGGGAAGCGGCGAGTCGACATGACGCCCATGATCGATTGTGTCTTCCAGCTGTTGCTGTTTTTCCTGGTGGCCAGCAATTTTCAGGAGCAGGCTCGTATTTCCGGTGAGGGTGAACTGGGGGCCAGTCTGCCGTCGGTGGCTTCCGCGATGCCGATGGTGATGAAACCACGGGAAATGATTGTGAACGTCGATACTACAGGCGAATTTTATCTGGACGGAGAATTGCATACTGAAGAAGCGCTCGCCCGTCGATTTCAGCGAGCTCAAACAGACAACCCCGGCAATAACTCGGTCGTCATTCGCGGCAACGAAGGAGCCGATTGGAAGTTTGTTGCTCGAGTGATGAGCCTGTGCAATCAGTCAGAAATCCAGGACTACCGAGTTGCCGTGATTCCGGAAGACGGATGATGAACAGCGTGTTGCGAATGTCTGAAGACGAGTTGGCAAAGCTCGAAGCCGGACTCGGTTTTCGGAGTCTGCCCGCGTTCGGCATCGCTGCAACGACCTCCGTCCTTGCCCTGGCCGGCATGGCCCTCAGGTATTCGCCGGGCGACAACGTTCCGCTGGCGGGCATGGACAACATCAGCGGGCAGTGCGTCCTGGCTGGAACTCTGGGTGTGTCCATGATGGTCGCTGCGTGGTTGGTTCGCAGCGTCATCATGAAGCGACTGCAATGGGGCGTCCTGCTTAGCCTGGTGATTCACCTGGTCCTTTGTTTCGTACTGCACACGGTTCAGGTTAACGTTCCCGTGGTGTTGGCGGCAGAAATTGGAACGGACAATCTGCCCCTGCAGGAGTTCACGATGCCGGATTACGGCGGTGCAGAATCGTTGACTTCGCCGGAGCAACAGCAGTGGGAGCGACCGACCGACGTTGACGTTCAGGAAGCTGAACAGCAGCAACTGGAACGCCAGGACGCAGAAATTGAAATCGACGTTCAGCCCGAACAGGTGCTGCGTCAGGAAAACGTCGCCGCGGTCGACGTACCGATGCCGCAGCGGGAACAGGAACAGATGCAGCAGGAACGTGAATTGGAACTGCAACGTCAGATGCAGCAGGCACAGGCGAATGTGCCCGAGCAGCTGGAGACTCCGCAAGTCACGACGCAGCAGTCGCAACAGCCTGAACTGGAAGCTCGCCGGAACAACAGAATGGAGGCGAATCCGCAGAACAGTCAGCGGCGCATGGAAACAGTGGAACGCCGAAGCGATGTGGCAGTCAGTGAAGCGACCGTGCGTTTCCGCGCTGAAGTGCGGCCCACAGAAATGTTGCAGGCGGAAATGACGCCGAATGAACGGGCCGCAGCAGAAGCTGCGATCGCGGATTCCACTGCAGAGGCCGTCGACGTCGCGGCAGCGGCAGCAGCTCGGCCGATGACGACGGAAGCTCAGGCGCTGGAGGTCAGGCGTCAGTCGGAAGCTGATCCGGTCTCCAGTCAAAGCGCCGACAACAGTGCTCCGGCATCATCCTCTGCGAGGCAGGTCGAAAGTCTGAACCCGGCACGTGCGACTTCGGCAGACATGGCCACAGCGGACGCTGTGCCTTCCAGTGGAGGGGCCACATCGCTGCAGCGAAGTACAACCTCTGCAGGACAAAGCACGTCTGCCGCAGAGACCTCTGCCCAGTCGGTGAGCGTGGCGACGGCAGAGCGTTCCGGTTCACCTGAACTGTCGGCAACGGCAGCCGCATCCAACGTGGCCCGTGGGAATTCGTCCGTGCCGACCGGCAGTGCCGGGGCCGGCGGTGCTCCTGCGATGCAATCGTCTCTCCGCGGAGTTACGGCGCTGCAGTCCGGCTCTGTCGGTCAGGGACGCGGTACGGGCGCTGGCAGAGGGCCGCAACTGGGTCAGTCTGTGGCCAACCCGTCGCCAGGCGGTGGCCGAGGACAGCGCAGCACGCAACACTCGCAGGTCGGTGCCGTGGGGACTCAGGCGACACAGGTTCAGGTTGCCGGAGTTGCCGCCAGTTCCGGAGCGGCTGGCCGGCGTCTGGCATCGGGGCCGGCGACATCCGCGTCGAATGTAGCCCGCAATGGCGGTGGTCTGCCGGCCAGCGTGACACGAGGTTCCGGGACCGAATCATCGGCTGCGCCGTCGGGGACACGCGGTCGCGGGGTGTCTGTGGCCATGCGAACGGAGGGCCGCAGCGGAGGCAGCGGCAGATCGACAAACGCGACGGCGCGACTTGGTGGCGTACTTGGTGGCCGGGGAATTACCGGGAGCTCTTCCGGCCGAAGTGCGGCTGCTGCTTCGTTGCCAGCAGGCAGTCTGGCGGCGGAAGAGGTGGGAGCTTTGGTGATCGCAGGTCCCCAGGCGCCCAGCGGCAGTTCGGGAGGTGGTGGTCGGGGGAGAAGCAGTGGGCTTGATGGTCCGCGAATCGCATCATTGGCACGAAGTTCCGCGGGACTGCCTGGCATGAGCCGCGGCGGATCAACGAGCGTCGGCCGTACTCGCAGCAGCCTTCCTGGCGCCTTCGGTGCGTCCGGATTGCCGTCACGGGCCGCCTCACGAGCGGGAGGACCGCGATTGGCGTCCGAAAGTGACGTGGCCGGCATGATTCGTCGCAGCATTTCCGGGATCAGTGCCATTGCCACAGAGCGTGTCAGTCCCGGGTTCTCTATGCGAACGCCGGAAGCACGCGTGGAGGCGGTTGAGAAGCTTGGCGGAAACGACATTTCGGAAGCGGCGGTCGAGCGAGGTCTTGAGTGGCTGGCAGCTCATCAGTACGCCGCCGGAAACTGGAGTATTCACGAGATGAATTGCCGGGACCATGATTGTACGGGGCACGGCATCTATCAGGCCGACCCTGCTGCCACCGGTTTGGCACTGCTGGTATTTTTGGGTGCCGGCAACACACACACGACGGGCAAATATCAAGCGGTGGTTGACCGTGGGCTGCAGTGGCTGATCGAACGCCAGACGTCTGCCGGCGATCTGTTTGCGGCAGAATCAGAATTTGCCGGATTCTACAGTCACGGCATCGCGGCCATCGCTCTGTGTGAGGCCTTTGGCATGACAAAAGACAAGCAGCTTCGTGAACCGGCTCAAAGGGCCATCAATTACATCGTGGCTTCACAACATCCGAAGTTTGGTGGCTGGCGTTATCAGCCGCAGTTTGAGTCGGACACTTCTGTCTCGGGCTGGCAGCTAATGGCGCTCAAGAGTGGCGAAATGGCGGGGCTTAAGATACCGGATGCTGCGTACGCCGGCGTCAAAACGTGGCTCGATTCTGTGGAGGACAGTGAGAACGCCGGACGCTTTTCCTATCACCCGACTAAAGAAGTCACACCATCGATGACGGCCGAAGGATTACTGATGCGGCAATACCTTGGTGCCCGTCGCGACAACAGCGCCGTGCAGGCGGGGGCCAGCTATCTGCGGCAACGTTTACCTCGTTCCGAATCCCGCGACGTCTACTACTGGTACTACGCCACTCAGGTGATGTTTCACATGCAGGGCGATCACTGGGCCGCATGGAACGCGGCACTTCGCGATTCTGTGGTCGAATCGCAGGAAAAAGGTGGCCCCGTCCGTGGCAGTTGGAGTCCCGAACTGCCGACCAAAGACATGTGGGGCCGATCTGGCGGCCGACATTACGTGACCTGCCTGAACCTGTTGATGCTGGAAGTCTACTACCGCCATCTGCCGCTCTACATCGAACTTGACCGGTAGCCGGACGTTACAGCGTTTCACGCTGACTTGTGGCCGCGAAGAGTGCTTTTCAATTGCAGTTTCGTTAATCCCACGAGCCAGTATCGTTCACGACAACAAGTCAACTGCTAATCTCCGGGACCAATGTCCAGCAGCATGGCTTCCATCACCAGTGAAGTTTCGGCGCGGTGAAGGTCGCTGAATAGCTGCATCCAATCACGGAGTTCGCAGCTCAGCTGATCGGCGACGGGCTCCCAGGACTTCTCATCGCGAATGCGATTTCGCATTGACCGCAACGCGTAGTCCAGATGCAGCGTTTTCAGATGTAGCCGCATGACCTGACGGTTCCAACTGGGAAATTCTTCCAGCACTTCCGTCAGATAACCGCCTCCATCTGCATGTAGCTGGCGTTCACGCGGCATCAGGTCAACCAGCGTATCCAGCACGGCCAGCAGCCATTTCCGCGTGGATTCGTCGGCAGTTTCTTCAAGCAGATCTCGCACGTCTCCAAGGAGTAAATATTGAAACTCGTTGCACCGCGCGAGCGTGGGTATTTGTGAAACATGGAAGGTTTCAGTCATTGGACATTCCTTTACAGCGACAGGAGAAGGGGGCTTCCACCACACGGTGCGGCGGAGGGATCAGGCCATGGATGGCTCTCTTTACGTGGAGAATGTGTCGAACCAGTGATAGGTAGTTCCCAAAGATAAGAAACCTGCGGTCAACGTCAAGGGCAGAATCTGACGACCACCGTGAAAGGCGGATTCCCCGCCTGTTACAGCCAGGGTTTTTCCACTGTTTTTACACCAAAAAGTGTCCGTCGTGTGCTTTTATTTTGTTTCCTGTGAACTGCGTTTGGCGTCGGGGATTCCCGCCAAACGGGCGTTTGCCGTCATCAATTCTGTCGCCCGTCGCCGACACACCGTGTTCGCGAAGCCACTCATAGCTGCGGACAAGCTCGGAAGATCCGCGACCGATGAAGTCGAGCTGACGACAATGGAGCACCCGTCGGCAGTGACCAGCGGATCGGCGGATCGTTGGATCGTTGGTCGTTGGATCACCATCCAGTGAATGGAGCCGTAGAAGTCGTCAAATCAAACCGCGCATAACCGCACGGCGGGCACAGCCGGCGGCTCCGATGAAACCAGCGTTGCCACCCAGTTCCGCGTAGTCAATCGTGACCTTCTCAGCCAACACCGGAAATGCACGACGACGAAACTCTTCCCGGACCCGTGCCAGAAAGTCTCGGCCGATTCGTGTTTCGTGACGACCGAACGTCATCGCGCCGCCCAGCAGGACCATCGTCGGATCGATCACATGGACGATCGACGTAGTTGCCGTTCCCAGGCAGCGAGCCATCTCCAGAATCAGCTCGATGGCCAGCTCATCGCCCTTTTCGGCTTCTTCAGCAAGCAACAACGGAGACAATGCCGTGACATCATCCATGCGGTCAGAAACTGAGGACTGGCGTCCTGTCTCCATTGCCTCATGAAAGCGTTCCATAAGCGCCGTGGCACTGCAATAGGCTTCCAACGTGCCGTATTGCCCCGTCTTGCACAGGCGACCGTTGTCCATTTCTATGATGGTGTGGCCAAGTTCTGACCCGTGCGAGTGTTCCCCCTGCACAATCGTGTCGTCTACGATAAGCCCGCCGCCCAGTCCTGTTCCCAGCGTAAAGAAGACCAGGCTATCGGCCTTGCTGGCTGATCCGGCCCAGTACTCGCCGTATGCGGCGGCGTTGGCGTCGTTTTGCAGAATGGTGGGGAGTCCGAGTACATCGGCCACTTTCTGTCGCACCGGATAGTCGTTCCAGCCCGGCAGGTTTGGAGGATCCAACAACAGGCCGGCGGGAATATCCATCGTGCCGGGAGTCGCCAGCCCCACAGCAGAGATCTGATCGACCGTCAGAGAAGTTCGTTTCAGCGCCTGCTGAACTGCCTGAGCCATTTGCCCGACACCGTTATCGGGCCCTTTGGCGGCTTCGGTGGGCACACTTGCCTGTGCAATGACCTTGCCTTCGTCGGTGACGATTCCCGCCTTGATATTCGTTCCGCCGACGTCGATGCCCAGATAATACGGGCCAGTATGAGGATCTGTCATCACTGCACTTCCATTTGCGTGCCGGAGAGCGACACAGGGCCCACCGATTCGTTGCGGTACTGTTGTTCCGGCAGAATAGTGAATTTGTCCTTCGAATTCAGCAGTCAGGCAATCGTCAGCCATCAGGTGACGTGGGATTCTGACGAATGTGCGACTTGTACGCGCAGCAGTCCCGTCTACAGGACAGATCTTTGACTGTGACTCGCCCGTCCGGCAAGTAATCCGCTCAAGGGTACAGGAATCGGACTATGTTTCGAAAAGGCAACGCCTGCTGCGGCATGGCCACAACACGAATCGGGCTGCCACCGGAAAACTGGTGGGCTACTGCTGTTTGGTCGCGTTGATGAAATGCTCCCCCCAGGATCCTTGTTGCCGTGAAAGAATCTGACGATTTGTGCGAAAGCCTGCCGGGCATGTGGAATCGAGACCTGAAGCTGAAAGTGCTGCTGATCTCCGTCACAGGCTGCGCTGCGTTTGCTCTGTTGATTCGACACCAGATGCGTTTTGACTTTTATTCTGCCAGCACCGCCCTCGGTCTGGTCGGGCTGTTGACGCCGTTCGCCGTGAGTTTCGAAGGTCGAAATCTACGACCGTTTTCGAACCTGTTGACGGGCTTTCTGTGCATGGTGGTCTTCAATCTGTTTCTGGCCATTCTGACGTATGCCGGAACTCCCTTGAATGTACCGCTGGCGGATTCGTTGCTGATGCGCTACGACGCGGCTCTGGGAATTCACCTGCCTTCAATTGTGGACTGGTTTCAGCTGCACCCGACGCTGAACCGGACCCTTCATCTGATCTATTATTCTGTCCTGCCGTCAACGCTGGTGGCATTGATTGTGCTTGGGCTGGACTCCGACGTCCGTCGCTTGCGCGAGTTTGTGCTGCACTACATGCTGGCGGGACTCATCACCACGCTGATCTATTTTCTGGTGCCTGCCGAGGCGCCGGCACAGGCGTTCGGCTATGGTCAGACGGCGGCTCAGCTGAGCTTCATCGAACACTTTCACACGCTGCGAGCCGGCCAGTTTTCCGTTGTGTCCATGAACAATCTCGAGGGGCTGGTGACGTTCCCATCGTTCCACACAACGTGGGCGCTGTTGATTGCGTATTCTCTGCGGCACTATCGACGGTTATTCCTGCCGATGCTGCTGCTGAACGTTGCTGTTGCAATTTCCACCGTCACCACCGGTTGGCACTATGGCATCGACGTCATTGGAGGACTGTTGGTGGCCGCGCTGGCCGTGTTGATCACACGATTTTCCTCGCGGTGGCTGCACGAAGACGTTGCCGAGGCTCAGCTTCCGCGTCTGCTTGTCGCGGAACCAGTCATGGCAGAATAGACGCGTCGCGACTCATCATCGGCTCGGTCCTCTTCCATGATTTTATCCGCGTAGTCAGCACGCCGACTCACCCCATGTCTCACGGCGTGATTCCAGCGGCTCTCTCATCGCCTCTGCGTCACATCCGTTGTCTATAAAACGAAAACGTGATTGGATTGGGCAGCTGATTGTCACGACTTTTCAAATCCTGCCAGGACTTTATGAACTCTGCTGCTGGACGCAGCTGCAAATGCATTCCAGTTCAGCAGGTCTATAGAGCTTCGTCGTCCTGCTGCTCGCGCACTGCAAACACCATTGCTGTGTTCGCCGCAGGTTTGGAGCAATAGCCAAACGCTAATGGAGGCACTGCTGTTTGTTCTCAAAAGGGTGTCGCGATGGATCTTTGTTTGCGGTGGCCGTTGGGATTGATAGAAAGTTCCCGTAGCTCACCTGAGTAACACTTCCCACCTCTCAAAAAAAACATGTGCTACTGTCCCTCGCAGCGAATGCTGTTTGTGGCCTGTCTTGTGGGCTGCGGTCTATCGGAAGCTCCCGCGCAGGGAGAGACTGATTTTTCCTTCTTTGAATCGCGCATTCGGCCTGTTCTGGTTGAGCATTGCTACGAGTGCCATTCCGCAGAGGCCGGAGAACAGGAAGGCGGGCTGCTGCTGGATACTCGTGCGGGCATTCGCAAGGGAGGTGGCAGCGGCCAGGCGATTGTTCCAGGCGACGTGAAAAAAAGTCTGCTGATTTCGGCCATCCAGCATGCTGACCTGGCAATGCCGCCGGACAGTAAACTCCCTGATAAAGTTGTCGCCGATTTCGTCACATGGATCGAACTGGGCGCGACGGATCCACGTGACGGGATTTCGAAACCGCCGACACAGATTGCCGTCGAAGATCACTGGGCTTATCAACCACCGCAGCGGCAGAAGACTCCGACTGTCAGCGACTCAAGTTGGCCGCGGGATCGAATCGATGTGCTTGTGCTGGCCAGGTTGGATGAAGCGGGTTTGAAACCAGCCGTCGACGCAGATCGGCGGACGCTCATCCGTCGAGCGACATTGGAATTGACCGGGTTGATTCCGACGCCTGAGGAGATCAAAGAGTTTCTGGCCGACCCTGCGCCGGATCGCGCAGCGTTTACGCAGGTTGTTGACCGCCTGTTAGCTTCCCAATCGTTTGGGATCCGTTGGGGGCGGCACTGGCTGGATGTGGCACGCTACGCTGAATCGAGCGGTTACACGCGCAACATGGCGTTGCCTTTGGCGTGGAAGTATCGCAACTGGGCCATTCGCTCATTCAATAATGATAAGCCATACAACGAATTTGTACGCGAGCAGATCGCGGGGGACCTGCTACAGGAGCAGGCACAAACAATCGAAGATCGTGCAGACCGGATTATCGCGACGGGTTTCCTGACGATCGGGCCAAGAACGCTGAATGAAGCCAACGTGCTGCAGTTCAGCCTCAATACCGCGGATGAACAGATCGACACCACCTGCCGTGCCTTTCTGGGGCTCACGGCAAGTTGTGCACGTTGCCACGATCATAAATTTGATCCGATCCCGACTCAGGACTACTACGCACTGGTAGGTATATTCCGCAGCACAAAAAACTACGGTGTGGTCGAAACCAATGTTCGCAGGGAGCATCGAGACTTCTACCCACTCGGTCCGGATGCGTGGAAGCGATTTGAGGCGTACAAGGCGCATGAGGAAAAAGTCAGTGAGCAGACTGCGATTTATGCGACGCTGATCAAAGATCGAAACGCTCATCGCGAGCGAATCGAAAAGGCGGGCAAGGAGTGGCAGAAGGTCGACGACCCCGAGCTGACGGCTGCAGAAAAACTTGTTCAGGACCAGAAGCTGGTGATTGAGCAGGTGCGCGACGATCAGCCGTTGCCTCCGGAAGGTGCCATGGCAGTGGCCGACGCCGACGAAGTTGTCAATTCGCCTGTGTTCGACAGAGGGGAGCGAGATCAACCGCTCAAGGAAACTCTGCGGGGAATTCCTCGTCTGTTCAGTTACAGTTCTCCGGAGATTTCTGCAACAGACAGCGGCCGCCGACAGCTGGCGGAGTGGGTTGTTGATCGCCGAAATCCTCTGACTGCACGTGTGTTCGTGAACCGTGTATGGCATCACCTGTTTGGCATCGGACTGGTCGAAAGCGTCGATAATCTTGGCGCTCTCGGCGCAAAGCCGAACAACCAGCAGCTACTGGATGATCTCGCGGTCCGCTTCATGGATGATGGATGGTCTGTCAAGACTCTGATCCGCAACATCGTTCTCAGCCGCACGTGGATGCTCAGTTCAGAGCATGATTCGATGGCCTACACGATCGATCCCGGCAATCGGTTGAACTGGCGGTTCGCACCACAGCCTCTGGAAGGTGAGGCAATTCGCGACAGTATTCTGGCCGTGAGCGGGCAACTGGATCGGTCCATCCCGCAAGGCTCACGGATTTCTGAACTCAGCCTGTCTAAGACCGGCCAACAACGTGAAATTGGACGCAGAGGTTTCGTGGTCAACGATATCAGCGACGATGTACCACTGCGAACGATCTTTCTGCCCGCATTGCGGGCACACATGCTGGCTGTCAACAGCACCTTTGATGCCGCCGATCCAGGTAGTGTCGTCGGTTCGCGTAAGCTGACAACATTGCCCAAGCAGGCCATGTTCCTGATGAACAGCGAATTTGTTCTTAGGAGTGCCGAACGAACGGCGGCACGGATTGTTTCGAGCGATGACCCTGTCGATCAAGCCCGGTTACTTGTGCTCGGCCGCCATCCCAGCGACACAGAACGCGCGGCCGTTGAGAAGTTCCTGGCCGCGGCCAATGATGAACGCAAGGCCTTGAATAAACTTTGTCAAACATTGATGTGTTCGGGGGAATTCCGAACGGTTTGCTAGTGTTTCGTCAGAACCAAATTTTTGGGTTGGCGAGGAAAACGGGGTCAGGTACCAAAAACCGGAACGGCCCGAAGGGTGCTTTGCATTTTTGGTACCTGACCCATTTTCCAGCGTGGCTGAGTCTACTGATTTGTAACTGGAGACAGGTTTTACAGTGTCTTTTTCACGACGCGAAATGCTTCAGGTTGCTGGTGGCGGCTTCGGTTATCTGGCGCTTCAGGGTTTATTGGCAGAGCAGTCCGCTGCCGCGAATCCGCTCGCATCGAAAGCGTCCCACTTTGCTGCGCGAGCAAAACGCGTGATCTTCTTATTCATGCGTGGAGGGGTCTCGCAGGTCGATTCCTTTGACTATAAGCCGGAGCTCTCCAAACGCGACGGAGAGGAACTGTCGGGAGGCCGAAAGTATTTCCAATCACCCTGGAAGTTCAAACAATACGGCCAGAGCGGCCTGTGGGTGTCCGACCTGTTTAAACACATTGCGCAGCACGCCGACGATTTGTGTGTCGTGAATTCGATGCATACCGATGTGGGCAACCATCCGCAGGCGATTCTGCAGATGTTGACGGGAAGCTTTCAGTTTGTCCGGCCATCGGTCGGTGCCAGGGTCACGTATGGACTCGGTACGGAAAACCAGAATCTGCCAGCATTTCTCTGTATCAACCCGGACTTCTCCGCTGGCGGCGGGCAAAACTTTGGTAGCGCGTTTCTTCCACCGGCCTGCGCGGGAACGGCGATTGGCGAAGGTGATTCCGGCGACGGCAAGGGAGCACGATCGCTCAAGGGTGTCAGCATCCCTTACACCGAGAATTCGAAGTTCGCCGTCGACGAGCAGCGGCGGCAACTGGATTTGTTGCAGACACTGAATCGGGAACGTCTGGCACAGGATGGTGCCAATGAGCGTCTCGAGAGTTTGAATCAAAGCTATGAACTGGCGTTCCGCATGCAAAGTCAAATGCCCGAGCTGATGAATGTCGAAAACGAAAGTCGGCACACCCTGAAACGCTATGGCATCGATGAGGAACCCACCGACAACATCGGTCGAGCCTGTCTGATGGCTCGGCGCTACTCAGAAGCCGGAGTGCGGTTCGTACAGATCAGTCATGGCTTCTGGGATCACCACGTGAACCTGCTGGAACGTCACCCGGAAATGGCCGAGCAATGCGATCAGCCCATCGCCGCGCTGTTGAGCGATCTGAAGGAACGTGGGCTACTGGATGAGACGCTGGTCGTCCGGACCAGTGAATTCGGCCGTCCACCTCTGTTGAATAAAACGAATGGACGGGACCACAACCCTGCGGGCTTCTCCATTTGGATGGCAGGTGGCGGAGTCAAAGGTGGCTTGCGCTATGGCGAGACTGATCCCACTGGCCAGACCGCGATGGTCGACAAGGTTCACCTGCACGACTTCCATGCGACGATGCTGCACCAGCTGGGCCTCGATCACAAGCAATTGACGTATCGCTACGGTGGCCGAGACTTTCGCCTGACTGACGTGCATGGGAATGTCGTCCACGATCTGCTGTCCTGAGACCGTCGCGCTCAAACCGACAGGGCACTGAGTCCCCCTACAAAAAAAGCCTGCACGCCCTTGAAAGCGTCCAAGCTCTGTAAGTTGACTTAGTGTTGTAATGGAAGGGATCAACCCGAGACCGTTTCCGAAGCCTCACACATATCAACTTGTATTGTGTCACCTGGGGGTGATGATACTCAGTAGTTCATCGGGCCTGGGGGGTGGGAAAGTATTCACTTTATGAGTCGGCCCGTGTGGTCCTAAAATCCCGCACAACCGGACTGGAGAAAACCAACCGGTAGAATCACGAAAAGGAGCGAATATCGGACGCCACCAAAGGCCGTGTCGCTGTCATTGTCCCCGGGGTTTTACGAACGAGCGACGGGGGGCGTTGGCTCGGTCGAAGTCTCGCTGGTTTGGGCTTAAATCTTCTGTCGCTGTTGATGCCGGCGAAGGCAACACCTCACCTGCTGCAACGTTTCTGGTTTTCAAAGGGTATTACCAGTAGCCACTCCCTCTCACGCTCATCAAGTTCCACCCACCAGCAACCGACACGACTTGCGAAGCTGTGAGGGACATAAATATCAAGAGTGCTGCCCGCAAGCCGGATCGCGGGCAGCACAACCTCGGAAAATACAGCACATCTATGGCGTGTAACCATTCGTGGCATTCATTTTTTCCGAGATACGAATTCTGTGACGCTCGTGGCACGTGGATCTGACTGTTTTTTTTATGGTCCCGGAATGGGGAATGTTGTGGACTGGAGCGAATTCGAAGGTTTACGAAGTCATGACTCGGGTATTGCAACAAAAACATTATTCACCACGTGAGAACCACAACGTGAAAACCTTCTCCGCATGTCGCATTTCATCTACCGCAAACGTCCGGAGGGCAAGCCATGCGAAGTCTGATCCGACCGACGTTGTTCATGGTGGCGAGAATGGGGTTGTCCCCTGGCATTGTTGTCTGGGCTGTGAGTCAAGAGTATTCGATCGGCTGGCAACTGCCGACGT
This sequence comes from Fuerstiella sp., assembly GCA_029941865.1. Taxonomy (GTDB): domain Bacteria; phylum Planctomycetota; class Planctomycetia; order Planctomycetales; family Planctomycetaceae; genus Fuerstiella. The sequence goes on from JAPYTO010000078.1 coordinate 27,147, forward strand.
ACCATGTGATCACTCTAGATAACCCGGGATGGTCAGTTGCCGAACGCGGAGTCCCACTCACATTTGAAACTGTTGGCCCACTATCGCCACTCGCGCAATACACGTTGTCAGGGGGCAACGACCACAGTCTTGGCGCTCGGTCTGCTTCCATCCGCCACTGGCTCGTTGTCACAATCTTCGCCCTGTTCTACGGCGCGCTGAAGTGGACGTATCGGAAGCGGGGGAAGGCTGATTAGAGCCGTTTACTTATTGTCGTGGACGATACTGGCTCGTGGGAGTAACGAAACTGCTAATGAAACGCAATCTTCGCGGCCACAAGTCAGCGTGAAACGCTGTAGTGACAATCCATGTCCTGAACCTCCCTCACATCGGGCTCAGGATGTTTCAACGGCTGTTCGGACATCAGGGGCTGTTTTTGTGATGGCCGATTCAGTCGGCGACTGGCCGCAATCCCCACAACG
>JAPYTO010000079.1 GCA_029941865.1 Fuerstiella sp.
AATTCGTGACGACGCATGATGATCTCGAACAGAAACTCGCCGCTCTTCTTTGGTACTCGACGACCGATGTATTCCGGCGGCGCGGAATAGTACGCCTTGTCAACTTCCAGGTGTCCGTCACGGCTCACGCTGCGTCGAGCCTCGTGAAACATGGCAAACCGATCGCGAGGAAGCGGCATCAGCGCGGGGCGGTCCACGGCTGTGAATTGCCCTCGCACCTGCTTCTTCGTCGTGCCGTGATGCGGATGAGTATGGGGCGCTTTGCGAGGAAGCCGTGGCGGACATCGGAAGACTTTGCCAGAACCTCGAAACGTTGGCCGCTCTGGACACAGTAGAGAACGTAGAAGCGAACGGACCGCGGGGTGAGTCCCCGGAAGAGTGGTCAGACTTCTACTTTGTTGCCCCCCTCCGAAAAGCAGCCGACCTCACGATAAAAGGATGGCAAGAGCTGCGAAGAGGCAGATATTCTCGTGACATCAGAAACCACCCGGTCTCCGGAGATAAGAAAGTGCAAATTCGCCGGAGGCTCGCAAAGGATTTGCGCATCGACCTGGACATGATGGAGGCCAAGCGCCACACTTTCTCACCGCCGTCTACAACTTTTCCGCTTCGTGATTGGTTGCCGCGTGTACTGCGGATTCCGAGTGTCTCAGGAAACCACGATTGACAGAACACATCCACGGGGACGACGATTGTCACGACCACTGGTGTCGTCTTGAGCCTCTCAGTCAGTGTTCACTTCTTTGTACTTCAAGTGCAGTTCGTACAGCGACGAAACGTTGCCTGCGACAGCTCGCTTAACCGCAGCAATATAATCCTCGCGGACTTCGCTTTCCTCGCCTATCGTTCTCTCTGGCCAGGTGGTTAGCGGTGCATCGTTAATTCTCAGGTGGATGTTGGCTAGAAGTCGGGACCATCGACCATTGCCGTTAAGGAACGGGTGAATCTTGACAGCCCGCATGTGGACGTAGGCCGCTTGCTCCTGAATATCCATTCCGTATTCCTGCCACTCGGGGATATCCTTTACGAGCGACTGTAATAGTCCTCTGATCTGCTCAGGTGCGACACCAAGGGTTAGTTCCTTATCACGGACTTTGCCCGCCCAGTCCCACACATCGCAGAACATCTCCTCGTGCAGTTTCAAGACCCAACTGAAGTGAAACGGAGCAATCCGTCTCGACGGTTTTGCAGCAAGGTATTTCAGAAGGGCTTTGGCGATATTCTTAAATTCCACCTCTGCGAGTTCTTTGCGGTTCGTGACTGACTTGATCTTCAGCCCCGACACATCCTCGATCGATGTTTCTCCCTCTATCGGCTCAAAGCCCTTGATCATTCGATCAACCCCACAATAAGCGAGATGACCCCATCAACCGGCTGCACATAGCGTTGCGTGTTTCTTCTACGACGCTTGGGGCAACGGCCTGAGCCTCCAAGCCACTAGTTGCCTGCACCATAGAAGCGAGACGACTCGCTTTCTTCTCCGCTGCCTGAAGCCTGAATCGTTGCGGAGATTCTTTCGACCTCAACACGATCTCCAACCCTAGTGCCTCTGCGATCTCGTTTAGCTGAGTTGTGAAGTCATCGTGGTACAACCTGTTTAGAGTTGCTCGGGACAATCCCGCACGTCTAGCAAGGTCTTTCTTGGTCATGCCTAGGTCGTTACGACGGTTTTCAATCGTTTTTTGCAGTGTTTTCATTGATCAGACCTTTCTTCCAAAGAGTTTTCAGTCGTGTGTACTCAACAACTGTGTTTCATATCCTATACGTTTTATCATAGTAAATGGTTCATGATAAACACTTTATTATAACAGTTCGTAGATGTTTTGCAGGAAACGCAGGGTTTTCCAGCATGTTCCGGTCGCCATGTCTCTAAGGAAAACCGGTACGCGGAGGTCAAACGTCCTGGAGATGGAGTGGAAGGCAATCAGCATCCACTCTTGCCGCTGGGAGATCCCGGAGACCAAAAACGGAGATTTCGTCATCGTCCACCTGCCTCCGGAAGCGGTGGCCATTCTGGAGGCCTCACGGGAATGCCAGAAGGATTCCATCGGTAGGTATGTCTTCCCGTCCTTCGGAGTCATCCGCCACCATAATGGATGATTCTACCCGACGTAAACCTTTGAATGGCGGGATAGCTCGACGGAGCGAACCCTGGAAACCATCACCAGTTTCCCGCCTTTCTTATTCTTGATGGTATCACCTCAGATGGACGGTGAATCGTGGTGGATGAAATCAGCGTGTATGTGGTGAAGCGGAAAGGGATGAATCTCTTCCTGCGATACAAGGACCCCGTCACGGGGAAACGCCACGAGAAGAACAGCGGCACCAGGAGTGAGAAGAAAGCTCAGCGCGCTGCTGGAGAGTGGCAGGCTGAGCTGAACAGTGGAATTGACAGCCATGGCCGGATAACCCACTGGACGGAGTTCCGCACCAGGTATGAGGAAAAGGTGAAGCTGACGAGATCGGAGCGGCTCTGTGGTCCGCATACGACGGCGAAATGCGCGCTTCTATTACCATTTTGCTACCAGACGCAGAAAACACTGCCCGATATCAGTCGTCCAAATGAAAAAAGACCAGCATTTCTGCTGGTCTTTTGAATGAGGGCGCAGGGGCTCGAACCCTGGACCTACGGATTAAAAGTCCGTTGCTCTACCAACTGAGCTACGCCCTCAAGTATTGTGTTTTTACTGACAAGCTGACATTTTCGGCAAGTGAGTAAGAATGGACGACACCTTGACTTCACGTGATGCAGGCAAGCCCATGGCCTCACGTTAAGCCCGCGAAACCATACAAAGACTTTCCACTCTTTCCACACGGAACAGGCCAGTCGGCAAAGAAAATCCGGGGAAAACTTTGTATTTCAAAGTCTGAGAAGATCCTGACACGGCCTTGCAGAGCTTCGTTCACGTCCCGGGTGTCAGCCAGGGCCCTCGTCACAACAGATCCGGCAGACCATTCGTGCCGTGAATTCGATCGTGCCGTGAATTCGATCATGCCGGCCGGTAGATCGTGCCCGGCCAGCAGGTGTGGAGGATCGTGACGACTTCAGTCAGGAATCGGGAATCGAAAACGGAAATGGGGGCTGGCATAGTCGGTTCAATCGCAAATGCCCCTCAGTCGGACATTCGAAACGACCAGAAAGGTCGTCGCGAATAGCCCAAAGTCTTCGAGCAAATCTTGCCTCGCCTCATTGCGGTTGACTACCATGACGATAGTCCACGTCAGACGGATCGCTCTGCGCCGTCCTCCTTTCAGCCAGATATCGGGCAGAAATAATGAGCAAGAGACAAGTTGTCATCATGTCGTTCCTCGTGGCCATCCCTGCAGTGCTGCTGCTGGCGATACTCGTGATGAACGGAATGGCGCACGGGGGCAAGATGTTTTCCGGAATGATGACGGTGATCGTGGCCGTCACCGGACTCACAGTGCTGGGGCTTGGCCTGAGTCCTTTTGCCGTGATGGCGTTCTATCCGGCTGACGGATTCGCTTCAATGCCTGATTCTCCGGCCACCGCCACACCGTCGTCGCCACCCGCAGGTTCTGATGATGACGATGAGGAGCAATTGGAGGAAGTTGAGGACGGCTTCGATGATGACGGCGAAGACTCAGACGACGGTTTCGAAGACACGTTTGATAACGATGCCGGTGGCGAAGAGCTGTACGACGATGACGGCGAAGACTACGGCGAGGACGAATGGGAGTAGCGTTGCGGCAGTCAGCTTAGTTTGAGGCTGGCAATGCCAATGATCGCCAGGACCGCCGACGCGATCCAGAATCGAGTCACAATTTTTGTCTCGTGATCGCCTCGGAAAACAAAGTGGTTGTGCAGCGGACTGCACCGCAGGATGCGTCGACCCGTGCACCGGAACCATCCGACCTGCACGATCACGCTGACAGTTTCCGCGACGAACACTCCGCCGATCACAAGCAGCAGAATTTCCTGTCGAGTCACCAGCGCTGTTACGGCCAGCAGACCTCCGGTGGGCAGCGAACCGGTGTCGCCCATAAAAACTTCAGCCGGGTGACAGTTGAACCACAGGAATCCCAGTGACGCTCCGACAAGTGCGGCCAGCATGACGGCCAGCTCCCCCGCACCTTCGATATGGGGTATGCTCAGATATTCGGAAATAACACTGTGCCCGCAGACGTAAGCTAACCCGGCAAACGCCAGTCCGCAGAACACCGTGCAGCCAGTCGCCAGTCCATCCAGCCCGTCGGTCAGGTTCACTCCGTTGGCGCTGCCAACAATGACCAAAACGCTCCATCCGACGAAGCAGGCTCCCAGTGCCACGCCGACGTTGCCAACAGACCACGGCCAAGCCGCGCTGAAGACATCAGCCGGGAATTCACTGTACAGGGCCGCGCCACATACCACGCCCACAACCGATTGGGCCAGCAGTTTCTGACGGACGCTGATTCCGTTGCGGTCCGTTCGCTGTTTCGTCCAGTCATCCCATGCCCCAATGAGTGACAGCGTCGTGACCGCAAACAATCCAACCTGAACGTAGACGTTCGTCAGGTCGCTGCACAGCAGAGTCGTCATCAGAACGGCTCCCATAGTGAACATGCCGCCCATTGTCGGTGTGTTCTGTTTGTCAGCATGCAGCTGGTTGAGCGTCTCTGAATCGCTGGCGATGCGTTCCCGAAAGCGGCGTTTCAGCCAGCGAATAGCGAGCGGACCGAACAAAATGGTCAGCGTGAATGCCATGACACTGGCGGTTGCGGTTCGCGCCGTCAGAAAGATTTCTGAATCGCCGGTTGTGCGGGATTCGACCTGTTCCATCAGCAGGCCGAAATGTCTGATAAGCCAAAGCAACATACTTGCAGAGTCTGACCAAACTTCAACGGTGAGGAAAGTCCAGATTCCGGACGCGTCAATCGTGAGATGTCGACGGCCGTACAGCTCGAACTGCTGTTCAACAGACGGCATTTCGTCGATGGACCGAATGAATGGGGCCGAGCTGCCCGCCGCAGCACCGGGGCGAAGCAGAATTGTCATGTCGATTCCACCATCATGGCCTCGTTGCTGACTTAACGAACTTCCAGGACGTCGTGGGGAGCGATCAATTCCAGGACTTCTCGTACATGGTGTATGGTCAAGTCAAAGAACAGGCGTTGTTCCGTAGCCGAACTCGCCCGAGTTTGGAGGTTTTTCGTCATGTCGCCCAAAGTCTGGCGACTTCGGCTACCCCAAAACCAAGACTTAACAAAGCACCCGGCTCCGGCTCGTCATCGTCCGTTCGGTGGCAAGTATGAAGAGAATCGATGACGATACTCCGGCCGAACGCCTTCAGGGTACGTCCGTGGTAATGCCTGCCCGCTCGGAATGGAATCCGACCTGACAAGGCTGCGATCAGTCTCTGCACGCGACTGACAGGAACGTAGTGCCGACGTCAAGAACAGCCAGGGGAAACGCAGTCGATGTTCACAACTGACACACGATTCTCAAGAAGCGGTCGGCAACGATCGCCAGCCCGGCCAGCATACTGCCGCCGGCTCAAATCGAACATCCCTGCGCCATGGTTGCTTATGTGCAGTATTGTTTGTGCCTCGTCAGTCTGTCGGGCACAAGGGACAGTGCCGCATGAGGAAGCACCGCCTGCCCTCCCCCCTGCCGCGGCCGTCGGAGAGTTCAGGATTGCAGATGGTCTGGAAATCGGCCTGGTCGTGGCCGAGCCGAAAGTCAGTCAGCCACTGTCGATTACCTTCGACGACCGAGGTCGCATGTGGGTACTGCAGTATCGACAATTCCCAAACCCCAATGGTCTGAAACCTGTGCAGGTCGATAACTGGCTGCGAACAAAATATGACAGGCTCCCTGACCCACCACCCAAAGGGCCCAAAGGAAACGATCGAATTTCAATCTACGAAGACACTGACGGCGACGGTCGGGCCGACACGGTGAAGGACTTTCTTTCAGATCTGAATCTGGCATCAGGGATGGCACTCGGTTATGGCGGCGTTTTTGTCGTTCAGTCGCCCTATCTTCTGTACTACGCCGATCAAAATCACGACGATCTTCCGGACGGTGATCCGGACGTTCTGCTGACAGGCTTCGGCATGGAGGACGCACACGCTTTTGCCAATTCGTTAATCTGGGGCCCCGACGGCTGGCTGTATGGTGCGCAAGGCAGCACTGCGACAGCAGAGATACGAGGCATTGGCTTTCAGCAGGGCGTGTGGCGATATCATCCGCGCACCAGAGAGTTCGAGCTGTTTGCCGAAGGCGGCGGCAACACATGGGGCATCGATTTTGATGACGTCGGCAACCTGTTTGCCGGCGGCAACACGGTGGAGCCGCTTGTTCATCACGTTCAGGGCGCGTACTACGTCAAAGGTTTCGGCAAGCACGGTCCTTTGCACAATTCCCACACGTACGGCTACTTCCATCCCGTCAGACATCATGGCTATACCGGCGACAGTCTCACTGGCGGATTTGTGCTGTACCAGGGTGGTGCGTTTCCGGAACGCTTCAACGGCGCCTGCATTGCGCCGAATACGCGTCACAGCGCCAGTCGCTGGAGCACGCTCGAACTGCTCGGCTCCACTTTTGCCACGCGCGCGGCGGGAGATTTCATTACGACCAGTGATATCTGGTTTCGCCCGGTCGATTCCACAGTCGGCCCCGATGGTGCGCTCTACGTTGCTGACTGGTACGACTACAACATCTCGCATTCGTCACCCAAGAATCGCAGCCAGTGGTATCAGCCAAGCCGGGCCGATGGCCGGGTGTGGCGAGTGGCGCCTGATGGACTGAATCCGATTGCTGCGAACCAGTTCGATCTGAACGAGCGGTCCGCTGCGGACCTGATCGACCTGCTTTCACATCCGAACGATTGGTACGCACGGCAGGCTCGCCAACTGTTCGCTGAACGACGCGACTCGGCGATTGTCCCTGCTCTGAAGAAAACACTCGGTAGCAGCGATCAACGCTTGGCGCTGCAGTCTCTGTGGTCGATCTACGTCAGCGGTGGTTTCGACGATTCACTCGCTGAGGACATGCTGAATAGTCCGCACGAGTACGTTCGTGCATGGACCGTACGTCTACTGGGTGATTCGAAAACGGTTTCCATGCGCCTGCAACCACGACTTGTGGAACGGGCCCGTGATGAGTCGAGCGTGGTCGTACGCAGCCAGCTGGCCTGCACGTCGAAGCGACTGCCGGCCAGTGCCGCGATGCCAATTGTTGCCGAGTTGCTTCGACACAATGAGGATGTGGACGACGCCCACATGCCGTTGCTGCTTTGGTGGGCAATCGAAGACAAAGCGATTTCCGACACTTCCGCCGTTCTGCGTCTGGTTGAATCTTTGCATGTCTGGCAGCTACCGATGGTGAAGAAGTTCATCATCAGCCGACTGGCGCGCCGTCTGGCGTCCGAAGGCACAGAAGCCGGATACGTGGCCTGCGCGCGTCTTCTCACTCTTGCTCCGAGCGACAAAGAAATTGATCTTGTGCTACAGGGCATGGTTGAGGCGAGCTCGGGACGTCGATTTGAAAATGTTCCAAAATTATTGCAGGTACCGTTGGCAGACCTCCTGAAGCGAAGACCATCGGATTCCCGGGCCATACAGCTGGCGTTGCGAACGGGAGGTTCCGCAGAGCCGGCTGTTCGAATGATTGCAGATGCTCTTCAACCCGAAAACAAACGGGTGGACATCATTCGTGCCGTGGGCGAAGCACGTGTTGCTGCGGCGGTTGAACCGTTGCTTCAGCTGATCAGTCGTGATGAAGCGGAACCGATTCTGACGGCCGCACTCTCAGCACTGGCGTATTTCGATGACCAGCGAATCGCCAGTGAAGTTCGTTCGACTTACCCGACTCTTAAGTCCGCCTCAAAGACACGGGCGATTGATCTGCTGTGCAGTCGTCCCGCGTGGGCGTTGGAATTACTCGCTGCCATCGACAAGCACGAGATTGACGCCGGGTCGGTGACGCTGAATCAGGTGCGGCAATTGCTTGAGCATAACGAAGCAGGACTTCGCAGTCTTGTCACTCGAACCTGGGGACGCGTTCAGCCGGAAACACCGTTACAGAAACAGGGACGCATCAGCGCGGTCACACAGTTGCTGAATCGAGCAAAAGGCGATGCCGCCAGTGGACTTCACATCTATCAGAAGACCTGTGGGAATTGCCACAAGCTACACGGCAATGGAACTCCGGTCGGTCCTGATCTGACAGGTGCCGAGCGGAAAGACCGCCTGAAGCTGATTCGCAACATCATCGACCCAAGCTCAGAGATTCGGCCACAATACATTTCCCACGTCGCTCTGACAAACAGCGGTCGAGTGCTGACGGGACTTCTGGCGGACTCAAACGCCGAAACAATCACGCTGCTGGACGCGAAGAACATACGCACAGTACTCAACCGGTCGAATCTTGAGGAACTGCGCGAGTCAACGGTCTCAATTATGCCGGAAAAGCTGCTCGACGAATTGTCTGACCAGCAGATCCGGGACCTGTTGGCATACGTGCAGTCAGACGGGCCGTCCGGAGAGTGACGAAACCGTCGAGCAGACGCAGAACGCCTGCTCGGACGTTGTGTCGTCACCGCCGCATTGTGTCCAGCGACAGCCGCGGCAGGTTGCGCCGCAGTCCCACGGCACCACTCAGTGAAGGGCGCAGAGAACGTTGACGTCCCTCGGGAGATCCCGGAACATCGCGATTTTCGTGCGGGATCACCGTGTTGAGGCCGAAGGTGTCGACCTCGAATTCAACCAGAGCTCGGGCCAGGGCAGTGAAAAAATAAAACAGTTTGCCGGAAAGATGCTGGCCAGTGGGGACCCCGGTGCGGACGCCAGGCTACAGCGAACTCTGCAGATTGTGACACGCGTCCGTGCACTTGCCGCGGACGGAGACAAAGGCGCGTTTGAGCGACCTCCCGCCAGCCCGGTCGACAACAAATATTATGGCGCTGCACCGTTCCTGTTTGGCGACGACCGAGTCATGAAGTTTCGCGCCGCGCCCGTTGCTCGCAGCTGCGCAGCACCCGATGTCGCTGACCCTGACTATCTTCGAACAGCGCTGATCAAACGGCTGAAGCATCAGACGGTTGTCTTCGACTTCGCGATTCAGGTTCGAACTGTGAATCAGTTAAATGTGGCCACCGACATCGAAAATACCTCAACCGAATGGGACGACGATTTCGTGACCGTCGCGCGGATCACAATTCCGGCGCAGAACTTTAATTCTGCGGAACAGCGTGAAAAATGCGAGCGGCTGTTCTTTACCCCGTGGCACGGCATCGCTGCGCATGCACCACTCGGCGGTATCAATCGACTGCGAAAGGCGGTCTACGAGGCTTCCGCACGGCATCGAAGTCTTCCCAAAGAACCCACAGCAATTGAGTGAGCGGTTCGGCTGTCGTGGCAGCAGCGAAGCAGCATGGAGCAATTGCTGTTCTGGCGAAACCCGTGGGCACACACACGCTTCACGCAGCGGTACTGAAAGCGTTGCGCTCTGATCCGGTTGAACCTGTCAGCGATTGAGGCGGTCTGATTCCATTTCGTTCCCGTTTTTCGCCTGCTTGATGGCGCAGCGGCCTGGTTCCCCTTCCTGACGCGATTTTTCTTCCGAATGCCTGCGGAAGAAACGATCGTTTTTGAACGAGCCGGAGTGTCGTTGTCCGTCAGCCGGGCGCCACGTGCGACGAAAGGTCCAGCGTTCCCGCAGTTGCGTAATTCACGATTCATTACTCCGCTGCGTCCTGAGCCCTGCTGAGGAGGGACAGACGAATGTTCGTGGCAGGCCCAGGCAGAAGCGGCGCCGTGACAGATTGAATTTCGGTCACTGATTGGTCACGATGTCCATTTGGTCAGGGATTGCGGCTGGCTCATCGGCTATCCCTTTGTATCAACCGCGTACGTCCCGGCGAACAGCGATGCTCTGAAGGGGGAGCAGAACATGATCGATGCCGTACTGCCTACATCGTTGAATGTTTTCCGGATTCCTGTCAACCTGTTCACGCTCGCTGTGGACACAACGTTGCTCAGCAGCATCGCGGACCTTGTCGCATTTGCGGTCTTGTCTGCTGTCTCGGTGCTTCTGGTGCGACTGCCCGAACAGAGGTTGCGACAGGGCCTCGTTCGATGCCTTTCTGTCCTGCTGTGTGGATGTGCTGTTCTCCATCTCGTCGATTTCTGGAGCCACCGGCAGTCAGGTTCGGGCTGGATCATCGCGACTGGAATCTCTACGGCGCTACTATTGGTTTTTGCCGCCGCTGTGCTGCCAATGATTCTGCGCCGGAGACTTGCGGCCACCGATCTTCAGAAAACAAAGGAATCGCTTGAACAGGCAAGAGAACAGCTGTCTCGCGAACAGTTTCTGTTTACGGCCCTGATGGACAACATGCCTGACTGCATTTATTTCAAGGACCGTGAATCCCGCATTCTTCGTTGCAACCAAACCGTGGCAGACACGTTTCAATTGGCGGCGCCGACAGACGTGATCGGCACATGCGATCACGATTTTTTCACAAAGGAAGAGGCGGATGAGTACCGGGCCGACGAAGTGCGCATTATCGAAACCGGCGAACCTGTCATTAACAAGGAAGAATACGAATTGTGGCCCGATGGTCTGCACCACTGGGTGTTATCGACAAAACTTCCGCTGAGAAATGAACACGGTGACATCATCGGAACGTTCGGTTTATCACGAGACATCTCGGCGCTAAAACGGGCAGAAGAGCGGATGGAAGCCAAGGTTGTCGAACTGGAGCAGCTGGACGCCGATTTCATTCGCGAACAGCGCCTGTTCAGCGCATTGATCGAGAACATACCGGACGCAGTCTATTTCAAAGACCGAAACTGCCGTTTCATACGGGTCAATCCGGCTATGGCTACGGACGCAGGATTTCGAACTCCGGATGAATTGATCGGGTTGACCGACGCCAACATCTGGGGCAGCGATTTACCGGCGGATGCGTTCGCCGACGAACTGCGGATTATGGAAACCGGCGAACCGATTGTCGGCAAGCAGGAAGAAGTCATTCGCAGGACAGACAACGAACGCCGCTGGGTTCTGACGACAAAAATGCCACTGCGGGACGCCGATGGCAGTATTGTTGGTACGTTTGGGCTGGCACGTGATATCACGACCTTGAAGGTGACACAGGAGTGGCTGAGTGAATCGCAGGAAAGGTTTGAATTCGCCGTGCAGGGTACCACTGACGGGCTCTGGGACTGGAACATTCAGACCAACGAAGTCTGGTACGCACCCCGGTTTCGAGAATTGCTGCAGTTGACCAGCGACAGTGAAGATCCGTTCCTGAATCAACTGAGCAGCTTTACGGATCGCCTGCATCCGGATGATCGGGAACGCGTAATGACGTCGTTCGACGAGCACCTTCAACACAAGAAGCCTCATGATGAGGAATACCGCCTCAGGCTGGCATCTGGTGAATACCGCTGGTTTCGAGGACGCGGCCAGGCTGACCGGGACGAGTCTGACCAACCGATTCGAATGGCCGGTTCCATCCAGGACATCGACGATCAGCACCAGGTCCGAAATGAGCTGGCGCGTATGCGCCTGCAGCTGCAGCAGGCACTGGAGGGTGGCCACGTTGGCATGTGGGACTGGAACATCGCCACCGATGAAATCACGGTCTCTCCGGAACTCATGCTGCAAATCGGCGAAGATCCCGACAAACCGTGGACCAGTCTTGAGGACTGGAAACGCCATCTGCATCCGGACGACATCGACAACGCGACACAAAAAACATGGGACTATATTGGAGGGCGCACGGAAGAATATGAGTCTTCTTTTCGGCTTCGACATGCCGATGGTGCTTATCTCTGGATTCTTTCCCGGGGAAAACTGTTTCGTGATGATAATGGCGATCCCGGCCGCTTTATTGGCGTACATATCGACGTCACTGAACTGCGGGACGCCGAGGAAGCCCTTGCGCGCAGCGAGGCGAAGTTTCGGGGAATCTTCAATCAGACGTTTCAGTTTATTGGTCTGATGACCCCGGACGGCAAACTGATCGATGCCAATCAGGCTTTTCTGGCAGCCGCAGGAATCAAGTCCGAAGACGTGCTGAACAGACAATTCCGAGACACCGTCTGGTGGTCACATTCGCCAGAACTTCAAAAACGGCTTCAACAGGCCGTTGAAAAAGCTCGTGGAGGCGAATTCGACCGATTCGAGGCGACTCTCCCGACGCCCGACGGCGCCTCGATCGTTGTCGACTTCTCATTGAAGCCAATTACGAATGAGGAAGGCGACGTCGTCTTTCTCATTCCGGAAGGACGCGATGTCACCGAAATCAAAAAATTCGAACAACAGCTTCAGGCCAGGTCGGACGAACTGGAACAAAGCAATCAGGAGTTGCAGCAGTTCGCCTATGTGGCTTCGCACGATCTGCAGGAACCGCTGAGAACGATTGTCGGGTTCTGTCAGTTGTTGGAAATGGAATACAGCGAATTACTCAACGACGACGGGAAGATGTATCTGGAAACGATCGTCGACGGCGGCAAACGGATGCAGCGGCTGATCAGCGATCTGCTGGAATATTCCCGTGTTGGCCGGATGGGTAACCCCCGCGAACACACTCCGCTGCGCCAGCCTGTTGATGAAGCCCTGGCGTTGCTGCATGCGCGCATACAGGAAAGTGGCGCCATCATTACCATCGAGGCTCTGCCAGACGCATGGATCGACCACGTCCAAATGATTCGCGTGTTTCAGAATTTGATTGGAAACGCGATAAAATACAGGGGCGAAAAAGTGCCGGAGGTAAGAATCTGGTCTCAGGAATCGTCCGACGCGTGGAAAATCTACGTTTCGGATAACGGTATTGGCATCTCCGAGGAATTCTCGGATCAGGTTTTTATAATCTTCAAGCGACTTCATACGCGTGATGAGCATCCGGGAACGGGCATTGGATTGGCAATCTGCAGGAGAATTGTCGAACGTCACGGTGGCTCGATCCGTCTGGTTTCAGACCGGAATGAGGGATCGACATTCGAATTCACTTTGCCGAAGCGACCTCCCGCCTGAACACGACGTTGGCTCACCTCCCTCGACCTCCGGCCAGAGAAGGCACCGGCGTTCAACTGAAACAAAAATGGCTCACAACATCTCACGACAAATCCTGTTGGTCGAAGACAGCCCGTCCGATGCCCATCTGGCGATGCGAGCTTTCGCGCAAAGCACGTTTGCCCCCACTGTCAATCACGCCAAAGACGGTTCCGAGGCATTGGCGATGCTCAGACGGGAAGGCACTTTCCATGAGTGTCCGCGTCCCGATCTGATTTTTCTGGATCTCAACATGCCTCGTGTCAACGGAAGACAGGTACTGGAGGAACTCCGCGTTGATCCGGATCTGGGGTTGATTCCGATCGTCGTGCTTTCGACATCCACCGATGACGCGGACGTGCGGGACGCGTATCGGCTCGGCACCAACAGCTACGTCGTCAAACCGGTAGATCTGAACGAATTCTTCCGCGTGATCGAAGCTGTCCAGAGCTACTGGTTTAAGCTCAGCGTGCTGCCTGCGTCACAGAACTGAATCGTCCCGGACTTGCGGAATGGCTGGTTGCGACGATACTTCACGCTCATTGGGGCTGCGATCCACGCCTTGCCTCGATACTCACTTTTTTCAGAGTCGATTTCCATGTCGGACCTTCGGATTGTCTACTTTCCTCACCCCGCACTTCGCTGGAAATCGAAAGACGTCACCCGTATTGACGCTCAGTTAAAGGACTGGGTGGCGCAGATGTTCGACCTGATGTACGCGGCACGCGGGATCGGCCTGGCAGCAAACCAGGTGGGTTTGCCATACCGTCTGTTTATCATCAATCCATCGGCGGACCCGGCCGAAAAGGAACTGGAACAGGTCTTTATCAATCCTCAGATCATAAAACGCAATGGCAGCGAAGACGCGGAAGAGGGGTGCTTGAGCCTGCCGGAAGTTTATGGACCAGTCACTCGAGCAGAACGGATCACCGTGGAAGCGTTTGACCTCAGCGGTGAGAACTTCGCCTACGAACTCGGAGGCATCCACGCCCGCGTTGTTCAGCACGAGAGTGACCACCTGGACGGTGTCATGTTCACTGACAGGGTCGCTGCCGAGGCGTTGGCCGAATTGCAGCCTGTGCTGGACGACATGACCGCACAAATGAAGCGTCAACAGCAGGAAGGGCAACTTGCGTCCGACGACGATTTGCTTGCAGAATTGCAGCGGCTGCAGGCCGAACGAACCGACGGCTGACGCTCAATCGCACTTCGTTCATCAGCAAAGGGGGCACGGCACAAACCGCCGGTGTTGCCGGATTGCACCGCCGATTTGCCACCAGTGGCCGCACGCCATTCGAGTGAATACCACTCCAGAGCGTGCTTCACCGCAGTGTAGCGACGGCCGCCACCGAACAGCTGCGAAATCGCTCGCCGGACCCGCTGCACGTCCGTGCGACACGCACTACAGCGTATTAGGCTGACTTGTGGCCGCGGCGAACGCCTCATCCCTTGCGAGAGTCGCTTTCCCACGAGCCCCACGACCACATCTTTTTGAAAACTGCACTAATCGAAAATGCCGTGCAGGAACCAGCCGCCGTGCACAATGTCGCGATAGATCCAGTACTCGGCCTGATCGGATGTCCGGACGCGGTAATAGTCGCGATGAATGGCAGACTCGTGCCACCATTGAGTCTCAATCCGCTCCGGACCGGCAACGTCGACAACGCGACAGGATTGCCCAGACCAAACAAAACCGTCAGTCAAGGGGTTCATGCCGGCATCCCCAATGCGTTCCGCTGCCGACAGCAGCCGCAAGGGCCGTTCCACGACCTCAACACCGGGCACACGCGCATCATCAGGAGCCACCAGATCCGACAGCCGGTTGTCGGTGTGTGTCGAGGACACGGATTGTGCAGTCATCAATGGCCTCAGTTCCACGGCGCATTCCGGTACGGGGTTGTCCACCGGATGAACGGTCTGCACCGCTTCTTTCCCCAGTCTGTTGCTCAGTCGGTTTACGACAGAAGCCAGCTCTTCGGTCGGATCAATATGCAGGTTGGAACTAAACAGATCTTTTTGATGAGCATTCGGCAAGGGAACGACCGCTGACTGCATTGAGATGGCGATGACCGCTTGCCGAAACGGCAACGATTCCAGACGCAGACTCAGCACGGCAAACAGCTCCCTTACAGACTGCAACGGCTTGATGACTTCGGCAACAAACTCGATTCTGCCACCGTCTTCCTGTTTCAGCTGGCACGTCAGCTGGACTGTTCCCAGATGGCGTCGCTTCAGCTGATCAACGATGTCCTCCGTCAGGTGTTCCATCACCTGACAAATTCCACGCCGGTCCGACACGGGAAATTCCGACACCCAACTCGCCTGAATGGGGTCAGCTTCAGGGATTGGCTCAATGATTTCGTCTTCCACACCCCTGAGTTGCCGCAGACGCCGGATGGCATCACCGGACAGGCGCGAGGGAAGATCTTCCTCAGGGAGTTCCAGCAGTTGTTGAATGGTCAGGATCCCCAGCTGGCGAAGCACCTGAGCGTCGGCGATTGGTATTCGAGCGGCGGCAATCGCCAGCGGTCGCAGCCATGACTCAGCCTGCCCGGGAGGTATAATCACGATCGGAAGATCCCACTGCGGTGACTCTACGTGTCGACCCCGCGTTCGATGCCCGCGACCGCGCGGTCGCACATCATTGTGCTGCAGAAAATGGCCGTCCGTGTGCGCGAATGCCCACGCTGTTGCAACGGTATCACTGATGGCAACTCGACAATGATAATTCCTGCCGGCCAGGCGGTTGATCACCTGTTCTGCAAGCGATGATTCACCTCCGAACAACGAACCGCAACCGGTAATGTCCATGTGCAGGCAATCGGGAACCGGCATCTCATCCAGCCCGACAATTGGAGCAAATCTGCGTGTGTGTTCCGCAACTTCCTGCAGATCTCTGCGATCATCGTTCGGCTGCCATTCGACAAACTGAATTTCCGGGGTCACCGACTGACCTTGCCGACGATTGTCCCGCACCAGCGGAGTCGACATGCTTCTGGCTTCTGCCAGCGGCATCCCGGGCCTGACTCCGGCATACCAGGCGTCGTTCGAGACCGCGACTACAGTCGGACCACCCTTTGCCACTGAAAACAGCTCGCGAACAAAAGACAAATCGGACGTGCCTTCTGCTTTTTGACGACGTGCGGACGGACCCGGATCCTGTGAAGGCTGCGAAGTATGAACCACCACATGCGACCGTCGATCAGCAGGCTGTGCCCGTTGTGTTTGCTGGACGGGCCAGTTCAGGAACCTCAAGCACATCACCCGTTTCATCGTGACATTCCAGCAATGCACAACCGTTGTGCTGGACCGCGTTCTTTGACCGTATCAGACGCACAGCAATCCGAGACCGATGCCGGGCAGTTTCGCCGACAGAGACCACTGATTCCGCTGTCTGAGCCGATTGTACATGAAATCGAAGGTCTGCCCATGACGTCTGATGAAGTGCCGCAGCGGGACGGATCAGAAACACGGTTACTCCACTGGTTTCCACCGCCAGCTGCAGACGACGCTGAGCCGTCGACGACAATCGATCGACCCATGCCACGACAACCTGTACGCCGGAACAGCGTCCCAGCTGTTCAAGCGCCCAGAGCGTCTCTGTTCTCTGGTGTTGTTGTCGTTGCGAATTACTGCCGGTGTTGTCTGAATGGAAACGATAACGTCCGGCCCTGTCCGCCCTTGGGCTGACAACCAACAGTCTGGAAAACGGAATTCCGGTGTTACGGACGGCTACCGGATTGAAGCACCCACGACCATCCACGATGGCAAAGGCGCCCGGTCTTTCCAGAAATCCGGCCGCACATCGAAACGCAACAGACGATGCTCGATTGCCCGGACCATCACTGATCCACTCAATCAACGAACCCGACGGCAGTCCGGCGTGAGGCAAAAGAGCATCCAGCGAAGGCAACCCGGTGGAGACAATCTCTCTGCCTGGATTATGCGGTTGCGATTGAGCCAACTGCCGCCGAAGCATTTGCAGCGCAGAAGATGTAGCAGACATGAAGCCATTCGCCCGGTTATGTGTGCAGCCGCACCGGCATCACACAAAACGCAAACCGTTTCCAGAGATCTCCCTCCGTCACTATTCAACGCTTCCAAAAACTCGTCGCCATGCAAATATGACGACGACTAATTGTCAGACATGAACGTGCGAAAGATCACCCGAAAAACAGAGGAACAAGACGGCTTCCCTACCACGTTAAATGAACGAAACAGGATCCGCCTGACAGTCCCTCTGATCGGCGAACTCAACAGGCTGGTTTTAGAAAAGTTGACACACCAAGTCAACATTCAGCAAATCCAGAATAATCTACAGATTCGCTACGCCACCCTGATGCCCCCAGGATGTGGTGTCACTCCCACTTCCGTAAACCTGGATGTCGGGAGAATTGTTCACTAGTTTTTTTAAGGGGCCATCATCGTTCTGTCAGTACCCCAAAACAAGACACCCGCACCAAAGCCAACCCAGGAACTCACATAACAGACACATTACCCCTGCCTGGTACATTAAATAACACCACACCACAACGTCAGCGCACAAAAAAACGGCTGACGGTTAAACAACCATCAGCCGCTTAATTCTCAAAGCAAGTCCTGCCAACCTACTTTTTCTTCTTCTTCTTGGCAGCCTTCTTCTTCTTAGGAGCGGCCTTCTTCTTAGCGGCCTTCTTCTTAGCGACCTTCTTTTTGGCAGCCTTCTTCTTAGGAGCGGCCTTCTTCTTCTTAGCGGCCTTCTTCTTAGCTACCTTCTTCTTGGCAGCCTTCTTCTTGGGAGCAGCCTTCTTCTTGGCGGCCTTCTTCTTCGGAGCAGCTTTCTTAGCTGTCTTCTTCTTTGCTTTTTTCTTGGCCACGAATTCCTCCTTAAAACAAGATCAACGGATGGCCATCCTGCCGCAGTCACCGGGCTTCACAAAACCAATGGGCAAGAATAACCAGAAGTCAAGAAACAAATCACCACGCCACGACGGCGATGGCAACGCAGATTCCTTTCATGCCAAGGATCGTCTTGAAGTCTGCTGTTGGGCAATGTCCTTCGCCACGATGCTTCAATGCAACACAACAGAATCTGCTGTCAACGTTCGGGCGGAATCGTATTTAATGTTTCAGAATGTGCAAGACTGTTATGCATTGTCAGAGGTGTTGATTGAGATTTTTTTGAGATTAACGCACATCTGATGTTGACGAGATTTCGGCATAACGACGACAGCGACAGCACTTGCCTGCGTGCGAGGTGCGTTGCCTGAACGCGCTACTCATCACAGCTCACAAGACATGATTCAATACGTCGCGGTGCAAACGCAGGATGGAACGCGTAGTCGTTTCGTCACAAAAAACACAGGCGTTTTAAAAAAAACGCAACAACACGTGCGCACATTTGTTGCCTTACAACTTCGTTGCGACGACGTTTATCTGAGCAGAACAACACGCCGTTGACGGAACACAATTCCGTCACACATCGCGATGACAAACAGTGCTTCAGGAAGCTTCGAGTTCACCCAAAACCTGCTTCAGATAGTCCATACTTTTTTTTGCAATTTTCTCTGCACCAGGGCTGTAATCGAACACTTCAACCGAAACCCAACCCCGATAGTCGACATCAAGCAGCGCTTTCAGAATCGGATGGTAGTCCGTTTCTCCCATTCCAGGTCCGAGCAGATTAGTATCGTTCACATGAAAGTGACCGCAGATGTCGTGGTGGCGGTGAATCAAATCCGGCACGGAATCCGACTCGGCACCCAACATTGCTTTGACGTCCTGATGCAGAACAAATGACGGATGATCCACCATCTGCATCAGTGAAACCGCGTCCGCGCATGTGTTGACGAAGTCTGTTTCCTTTTTCGTCAGCGGTTCCATACACAGCACGACATCGCGTTCCTGAAAAGTCTGCATCGCCGCTCGGAAGACCTCGGCGGCATAGTCCATGGCCTGTTCGGTTGTGACGTCTGCCAGCAGGTTTCTCTGTTGAGGCGATCCGAAGACCAGAATACGACCACCCAGGGCCGCACAGGTGTCAGCCAGAAGCTTCAGGTAATCGACGGTTGCCGTGCGAACATCAGCGTCTGGTGAGGTCAGATACAGGCCATTCGTCTTCGCCAGCAGCCAGTGCAGCCCAATGATTTCCAGACCATGGTCGCTGGCCGTGTTCCTCATTTCGGACAGAGTGGCAGCAGAAACGCTGTCCAGATCATCGGAAAGACTGAAGGGTGCGACTTCAATACCCGTGTATCCCACGTCGGCAATGATGCGGCACTGCTCTGCCCAGTCTGTGTCTTCAAATAGCTCCTGACAGATCGCGAATTTCATTCAAAAAACCTTTCGAACAATGTTGAACGAATCAGCCCGGCGCCAGTCGGGCATCATCCAGATGAATTGACGTCAGCGATTCAGACCAGTCTGAATCAGCATTACGTTCACCACATTCACTGCTGGCACTTCAATGATACGTCTGCACTCTGACGGATATGACGGACGTTATCGTCGTGCCACGGAAATCGTTTGGAACGATTACATCATTTGCAATAGTCCGTTGAGAAACAACCGCACAACAGGAATCTGCAGTCACTTCGGTCGTGCGGACTGTCTTCCGGGTGGTCAATAGTCGACGAAGTGTTTGACCATCTGTGTTGAGCGACCTAAACAATATTGGGTTGTGCTGCGTCCGGTCCGGACTGTTACTACGTCGACAGCGAGACGTTCGGCACACTATGGGCAAGACGTGATAAAGGAAACACACGAGTGGTTACTTCTGCAGAAGATCCCCAATCTCAGAATGGTCTTGATGACCTGTTTGACCGTGTCAACCAACTGCTTGGCACGACCGCACCTCGCAGTGATGACGCCGACGGAGATTGCGGCGAGGCGCCACGAGATCGCCCGCCCGTCGACCCTGGGCAGCCATTCACACCGCGTCAGCCGCAGACCATTCGTGAAAGCGGAATCTCTGCTGCGCTGATCGAGCGCCTGATCATGAAGTACCTGTATCAGGTTGGCCTGTCTGCCAGCCGCGGCATTGCCGCGCAAATGAAGCTGCCATTCAAAGTAATTGAGCCGATTCTGAAGCAACTTCGTTCAGACAAGCAGATCGACCTCGCTGACACCACCAACACGGGCGACTCTGAATACATGGTAACAGACTCCGGACGCGACCGGGGGAAACGGTACCATGAAGAATGCACCTATTTCGGTGCGGCCCCCGTTTCTCTTCAGGACTACATCAATTCGGTCTCGGCACAGTCGATCGCGGGGCAGATCGTGACTGCCGAGGACTTGAAAAAGGCATTCGACGGATTGATCATAAATCAGGACATGCTGGATCGCCTGGGGCCAGCTGTCAATTCGGGTCGCGGCATGTTTCTGTTCGGAGAGCCGGGCAACGGCAAGACCAGCATTGCCGAACGAGTGATAGACGCCTTCGGTACCAGTATCTGGTTGCCGCGGGCTCTGTATATTGAGGGAGAGATGATCCGCCTTTACGATCCCGGTATCCACGAGGTTGTTGAGGATCAGTCTGCCGGAGGACTTCTGGATTCACAGCAGATTGACCGCCGATGGGTACGGATCAAGCGACCCACGGTCATTGCCGGCGGTGAACTCACCATGAGCGAGCTGGAGATCACCAAGAACGAGGTCTCAAAAATCTGCGAATCCCCGCTACAATTGAAGAGCAATTGCGGCACTCTGGTGATCGACGACTTTGGGCGTCAGACAATGCCCGTTGACGTTCTGTTGAACCGCTGGATCGTACCACTCGAAAAACGATACGACTTCATGAATCTGCCCAGCGGCAAGAAGATCCAGGTGCCATTTGACCAGCTGATCATATTCAGCACGAACCTTGAACCGAAGGATCTTGTGGACGGGGCGTTCCTGCGGCGAATTCCTTATAAGATTGAAGTCCCGGACCCATCGGAGGCCGAGTTCCGCCAACTGTTCAGCATCATGTGCGGCGTCTTGAACTTCGAAGAAAAACCGGAGTGCATCGAGTATCTGATCGAGACGCATTATCGGACGGTGAATCGACCGTTTCGTCTCTGTCAACCTCGTGACCTGCTGCTACAGGTCCAGAACTACTGTAACTACCATCAGAAGCCTCACGAAATTTCAATCGAGTCGTTCGATTGTGCAGTCGAAAACTACTTCTCGGTGATGATGTAGAAATCAGGTGCCGTGGCAGGACACGCGGACACAGCACGGCGTTCCGCGTTTTGATTCTCACTGCAAGACGTTGACGTGCCTGTTGATTCCGGAAGGCCGGGTACGTCCTGTCGATCATCGACAGTCGTTCATGATTGACCACACAGCGACACGCACGCGACCATATGGTGTGGACAGTGAAGGCCGGACCTACCGCCGGGTCGAGCTATCCGGCTCCACCGCGAGCAGACTGCGTTTGGTCCCCCGCCAGGGACGAATGTCGAGCACAAATGGTTCGAGCGCATCATCGAATCCGTTGATGTGGTGGTATTCGGCCATTCGTTTCAGTTTCTTGGCCACGGTCAGTTCGCCAGGATGACGAGTCGCCGGAGCGCGGCCCCAGAGAATCTGTGATCCTCCGCCGGTACCGATCCGGAACTGCAAATCATCCACTTCATCGTCCACCGCAAGTCGGCGGGGCGAGTGGATTGTCCTGAGGCCCAATGCTGTCCACCAGGACTGCCCTGCCTCGTTGTTGCGCGTCAACACGGCGGCCAATTGAGCGGCCCCGGTGACAGCCGGGTCGCCCCACGATTCACCAAGATTTCCCAGCGGCACGCTCGTAACGTCTTTGATAATGGGATAACGATCAATGTCGGCGGCAGTGAAGTCGGTATTTGGCAGCAGATGACCGTGTCGGTCAATCGGATAGTAGCTGCCCCCGACAACCTCAACCATGGCCACCGGTTCGCGGTACACGACCTCGACGTGGATACGAGCCGGATACGACTTCCGCACCTGCTTCAGTCCTTCAATCCACGGATGCGTGTAAAACGCCAGAGCGATTTTTTCACTCAACTCAGGGTCCAGCAGTGACAAAGACTCATCGAACCCGGCCCGTGCAAAGACCTGTTTGACAAGATCGGGAGGGACCCAGTGAGGCGGAGGCGTGATAATTACCTGTTCCGCACCAACGCGATATTCTTCCCGGTTCTCCAGTTGAGGCAACTGGCGTTCCAGCTGTGGCCAGAACAACCATGAAAGCGCAAGTGTGGCAGCAAGGACAAGCCGAGTCGGCCGGAACATCCAACGCACAACTCGCTGACTGATCGCCGGCGATTTCGATTTGCGTTTTCTGGATGCCGGTGCGCGAGCCATTGATCAGCAGAACCTTCGGTGTCATGAGCCGCCAGTGGCGGCGATATTTGTATCGACCAGCACCATTCGCTTGAGCGGCGCAAAAGTCAACACTCTAAATGTCGGCAAAACGACCCCGGTGACACTCGCAAAGACCGACACCTGCAGACTTTTCCGATTCCTGACACAATCCGTTCCATTGTCCCGCCTGCGCAGTATTCCATGAGTCGAACGTGCCACAATACCGGCAGGTATCGCCGTGTTTTTGCAAATTGTGAAGTATCGCGCAGAAATTTCTTCTGCCGGCGTATCGGTTACGAAGACTGGGCAAACCGCAGAGACTGTTCAGACGCGTCGTACAGCGCAACAAAAGCAACAGCGTTACCGCCGCCGCCAATCAGCGTGCCGTACTCCCGGAACAACAATTTTCGGTTTAAAAGGTATCCGGGTATACTGGTCGAGTATTCCATGAGGAAACGCAGTACAACAAACCAACGGCTGCTGATGCATCAACGCGGAATTCACAGTCAAGTCTTCCATCGCGACCATGGGTTCCTCAGACAATCGCAATTTCTCTGCACGGGCTATCTGCTTTCATTCTCATGAAGCGTTTTCTTCAAAAACTGCTCGGTGATCGCGGCGAACGAGCCGCCGTGCGATTTCTGAAGAAGGCGAAATACAGGATCATTACCCGCCAGTATCGGAATCAGTCCGGTGAGATCGACATCATCGCGATGGACGGGCCGCAGATTGTGTTTGTTGAAGTTAAGACGCGACAATCAACAGACACCGGCCAGCCGTACGAAGCAGTCGATCGTCGCAAACAACAGAAGCTCACGAACCTTGCATTGACCTGGCTCAGGAAGCACAAGCGACTGGAGCAGTCGGCACGTTTTGATGTCATTTCAATCGTCTGGCCTGAGGATTCCGCGAAACCGACAATCGAACACTTCAAACACGCGTTCGAGGCCATCGGCACAGGTCAATTTTTCAGCTGAGATGCCGTCTGAATATCACTGTCGACGGCAGCACAGAAGAAACATCACGCACCAGTGATATGAGACGCTCGAATGTAGAATGCTTCCCCCCTGGGCGGCCGGAACTGCACAGACTACCGTGTTAAGCATCGACGTCGCGCACATCAATCCACCACGACGAGCGTCTGCATGGACGCACATCAGATTCCTGTCGTCCTTTACAATATCGACTTGTGAGAAACATCCCGTCCCGCGACGAACGTGGACGTTCCATCGGGAATCGACGACTCAAGCCATTTGCTCCGTGGTGAGTCATTCCCCGAACGCCGCGGGATCAGAATGTTTCCGTCGTTCAGATCTGAGTCTTCCGTGCCGGATACATGTTTGTAAATCCTGTCGAGTCTCCAGAACCGTTTCTGATTTATGTAATCTCAACTTCCTTTGAGTGGGTTTGTCGATCTGACAGGAGGCGAAGACCATGCCGTTTCCGTTTACTTCTTTGGTCGCAAATAGATATTTCACCGGAACTTAGGTGGGAACAACGTGCGTCACAAAACCTCTGGCGAGACAACACAATTGACCTCAGAGGGATTCCACGTGTGATCGATGTGACGGCGGTCGTGGTCACCTTCGACAGTGTTTTCTGACGTGGAATGTTGTTTTTTCGCCGATGCGTTCGCCCGTCTTTCGTTAGTTGTTACAAGGGCGGCTCTACAGACCGCCTCCGTCTGTGTGTATAGCTATGATGCCGAAGACGCAGCCGGAGTCGCCGCAAGCCACAAATTGGTTCTGCCTTTCAAACTCAGGAGTACCTGGCATGTCAGACATTTTCAGGTCGCTGACCGCGGCACTCGTGCTTTGCAGTTTGGGCTTTGCCCAGAACAATAATCAGGGGCAGAACAACCAGGGACAGAACAATCAGTTTCCCGGCGGAATTCTCATCAACGCGGATGGCGTGATTGCTTCGCCGCAGGCCGGACGGATCAACCCGGCCCTGGAACAAAAGCGGCTGAAAGAGTTGGCTGGCCAACACTTGTCGTCGGAAATGGCAACGGCCAGTCAGCTGAGAAAAGTATCGCTGGTCAAACTGGAGAAGGAGCTTCAGAAAGCTGTCGACGCGGGCAGGGAAATCGATCCCAAACTGCGATATCTGGCCGGCATTACTCAGCTGCAGTACATATTTGCTGTGCCCGAAACCGGTGATTTGGTGATCGCAGGACCAGCCGAAGGATTTGCGCCGCTGCAGGACGAGCGGGTCGTCGGTGTGGAATCCGGACGACCAGTGCTGACGCTGGATGACCTGCTGGTCATGCTGCGACTGGCC
Source organism: Fuerstiella sp. (assembly GCA_029941865.1). GTDB lineage: Bacteria > Planctomycetota > Planctomycetia > Planctomycetales > Planctomycetaceae > Fuerstiella. The sequence goes on from JAPYTO010000079.1 coordinate 24,593, forward strand.
AGCATGCGGCAGTCGCTGGGCTGTTCGTTTGATCCGGAGCCATCGCGGCTGGCGGCTGCTCATGCGTGGAACAACGCCAACAGTGCCCCCGCCAGTCTGAACGTTGCTCGGCAGCGGTTTTATCAGATGGCAAAAGTCCTGGGCAACTGGAATGTCACGATCTTTGGGCTGCCGAAATCCTGTCATGCCGCCGTGACGGCCGTGGAAGCCGACTATCAGATGAAACGCATCGCCCTGGGTCTTGACCGCCCCCGCATTCGGGGCTTTCGTAGTTACCTGGACATGGCGCGGCCCGGTGGCAACACAATGCGTCGTTGGTGGTTTGCGGCTCGCTACGAAGTGATCGAACGGTCTCCCGATGGTCACGTTTTTCACATTTCAGGTCCCCGGCTGCAGCTGCTGTCTCAGGATGAACTCGTCGATGCGGAGGGCAATCGATCAGACGCGGCCTTCACTGAAATCACAGCCGAGAAGTACACTCGACAGTTCAACAAACACATGCAGGCCCTTTGCACTCAGGTGCCGAGTTTCGCTGGCATTCAAAACCTTTTTGATCTGGCAGTCGCGGCGGCACTGATCCAGAGCAACGATCTGCCAAGTGCCGTCGGCTGGCAACCGACATTGCTGCTGGACGACAAGGCCTTGCCTGTGCAGGAATACACCGTGCCGACCGAGGTCCCGTCACTGGTCAATGTTAAGTCCGTCAGCCGCAGTCTGCTGCTGGGCGTCACTGGCGGCGGCGTCACGATCGTTCCCGATCGCATCATCCGCCGAACCAATGTCCTGCCCGCAGACAGAACTCCAGAGATCATGTCTGCAGATGCTGTGGCATCGTGGTGGTGGGACTGAGTCTGCCCTGGGGCGTTCTTCTCACACAAAAAACTCGTGAAGGCAGCGGAAAATCGCCGGGGTCATGGCGACGGTGGCTTTCTGACATTAACATCGGCGTTTCCCCCGAATCTTTTTCCCCGCCGGAGCCCCTGCTGATGACCACCTTCCGCTGTTCGACCGCCCTTGTGTTGATCACCCTCGCCACCGCGCCGTTGCTGGCAGACGGTGAAGTTGAAGACGGTTTTGTTTCACTGTTTAACGGAAAAAACCTGACCGGATGGACGGTGCCGGAAGGCGACAATGGCCATTGGAAGGTTGTCGAAGGTGTTATTGACTACGACGCTCAATCAGAAGCCAAGGGCGACAAAAACCTGTGGACCGAACAGGAGTACGGTGACTTCATCATGAAAATCGACTGGCGTCTCAAGCAGACCAGTGGCTTTTATGATGTACCCATCGTGTTGCAGGACGGCAGCTATTTAACCGATGCCAACGGTAAGAAACTGACGATCAAATCGCTCAACGCCGATTCCGGAATTTTCGTTCGAGGCGTCGGCACGGCACAATTGAATATCTGGTGCTGGCCGGTTGGTTCGGGTGAGGTCTATGGGATTCGTAACAACAGAAACACCCCGCCGGAAATCCGAGCCGGTGTGACTCCACGAATCAACGCCGACAAACCGGTGGGCGAATGGAATCAGTTTGTCATCATCATGGTTCAGGATCGCCTGACCGTGATCCTCAACAATCACATGGTGCTCGAAAACGCTCAACTGCCGGACGTGCCCGAACGCGGTCGAATCGCGTTGCAGCACCACGGTGGTGTCAATGAAGATGGCAGTTTCAAACCGGCATCAAGTCTGGTTCAGTTCCGCAACGTCTGGATCAAAGAACTTCCGGCGAAGACGAAGTAACACGCGTCACGCTGAGCTCTCTATCTTACAGCGTTTCACGCTGACTTGTGGCCACGAAGAACGCTTTTCGACAGCAGTTTCGTTTCTCCCACGGGCCAGTATCGTTTACCTCAACAAGTAAACTGCTCAAGTTTCTGACGGGCCCGCGTACTTCCGTCCGATGATTCGGCGACCAAAACACTAACCACAAATCGGAGCCAATTTAATGTTCAAAAACGTTTTGACAGTTCTTTCCATGGCATGCCTTGTTTGCTGCGGCTCACTGTCAGCTGCGGAAAAGTCACGCATCCTGATGGTGACACAAAGTGCCGGGTACAAACATGGGTCGGTAAACCGAAAAGAAAAGGACCTCGCCACTGCGGAGCTTGCCATGATCCAGTTGGGACAGAAGACGGACCTGTTTACAGTCGACTGTACTCAGGACTGTGCGGCGGACATGAGTAAAGACAACCTGCAGAACTACGACGTTGTCATGTTCTACACCACCGGCAAGCTGCCCGTCGCTGAGCCGGACCTGGAGTACTTCCTGAACGAATGGCTGCAGCAGAAAGGGCACGGCTTCATCGGGTTTCATTCTGCCACGGATACCTACAAAGACTACCGGCCTTACTGGGACATGATCGGCGGCAGCTTTAACGGACATCCGTGGGGTGCTGGCACCACGGTGACGATCAACGTTCACGAACCGGGTCACCCGACCATGAAGCCGTTCGGCAAAGACTTCCAGATCAAGGATGAGATCTATCGCTACAAGAACTGGCAACCGGAAAAGGTGCGAGTGCTGATGAGCCTGGACATGTCACGCTGCAAACCGTCTGAGCCGTATCACGTTCCCGTTGCCTGGGTGAAGTCGTACGGCCAGGGCAAGGTCTACGTCAACAACCTCGGCCACAACCCATCGACGTGGGCGGACGAACGATTTCTGCAGTCTGTAACAGCCGGCGTGCAATGGATTCGAGGCGATGTCGACGGAGAGTCTGCTCCGAATCCGAAATTATCGGCGGCCCAGGAGTCCGCGGCGAAAGCTGCCGCCGAGGCGTCAAACGGAAACGAGTAAATGTGACGACGAGGCCACGAGGCCGCTTCTGGTCAGTGCGCCACTGGCTCTGCCAGTGCTTTCCTGGACTGGCGAATCGTGGAAGACACTGGCAGAGCCAGTGGCACACGTGAAAGAAGCTGCCCGTCCGACGTCGAAGCAAAAAGAAGCCCGGCATTTGAAAAATGCCGGGCTTCAGATGTTTCGTTCTACCGAGCTCGT
>JAPYTO010000080.1 GCA_029941865.1 Fuerstiella sp.
ATCTATCCACCGTATTGTGCCTCCAAAGCATACTGGGTTGCCGAAGCCGGCGGGAGTGGATGGCTCCTGTGGGTCCTTGCGGGACTGGTCTCGTCGGCTGTCTGGGTGGTTGTCCTGCAGCGCCTGTTTCTTAACGCCGCACGAAAATAGGTAATCCGCCACGTTTTCCTGATCCGTGACAAATCCAGTACGTTGATTAGAGGAGTGCCTGTGCTGTCCAAAACGCACGATCGATGGTCACCCAGTAAGTGAAGTCACTCACGCTTGCTCTTCTAACGACCGTCGAAAATCCGGAAGTATACATCTCGTTGGGCGCGCACAATGTCTGAGACAACAGCAAATAAAATCCCAAACGAATCGTCGCATCATGGCACGGTTGAACCCGCCGCATACGGGCGGCGCTGTCCCGGTTTCGTGAAAATGGTTGCGGCCGTTGTCCTGTTGATGGCAGGCGTCAATTTCAGCTATTCCGTTTTCTTTTTTGCTGTCTCAAGCCATGTGTTGGCTTCGCTCGCATTCTGCAAAGGCTTGCTGGGACTTGCTGCCGCGCTGGGATTGCTTAGTCTGAGGGACGGGTGGCGTTTCCTTATCCTCATTACTTCCGGCCTGGGCGTTCTGATTCTTCCTTTTTACTTCCTGGCAATTGTCCTTAGCCCAGATCTATCCCGTCTTGTCAGCGAACTATCCGGGATCGAGTCACGGGGCGGAATTGCAGTTGTAATTAGCCCTTTTCTTTGGCATGGTCCTGTGGATCTGTAAAACTCTTGTACGGCCAGATGTCGAAAGAGCTTTTCATGCGGGAAGGCAGAAACTCGTTGTTAAATGACGCGTAACGAACCAGGCAGCCGCCAATGTGGTCCACTGCGCAGGTTAATTACTCAGCCGTAGTTCGACATTCCCTGGAATCTCCCATTTGATGCACAACCGGTGTGGACGACCTGAAACCTGAAGTGGGGCAAATTCGGAGACCGATCGCGACGCGGACTACTGCAGTGCGAAGCGTTTCACCTTTTTGCCGTCAACGTCCGATTCGTCGGCGATCCGAAAGTATCTTTCCAGGGCATTCGTGTAAGCAATCTTTGCGGCTGGCTGTTCAGCTTCTGAGATAAATCGTCGTCGGTTGTGCCATAAAAGCCGGACGGCTTCGGCGCACCAGAGTGCACTTTCGATTGAGGCCCTGATTGGTTGATTATCAACGATCACGTTGACGGGGTTTGTGTGCAGCTGGGGAAACTGACGAACGGCAACCCAACTGCTCTGCTGGATCGGCACACTGAACTCCAGATCGTGGATTTTTCCGTCCGCCTCCACCGACTTTGCTGCGGCAACTCTGCCGTTGACGACGACTTCGACCAGTCGCTGGCCACCTCGCAGATAGCCCGTGTTTCGGGGAGCGTGCAGATTGATCGTGTCGCCGACCATTCTGCGACCGGCTGACGGCAACAACGTTCCGTAGGCCACTGCGTTGGGTTGTTCCGGCGCGAAGGAGACGCTCGTTTTGACGGTGACCGATGTCGGTCTGTCCAGTGCGATGTCGGAACGGCCAGGCGGCTGATCGCTGACTGTAAACTTCACGGCGTGCGCGAAACCATCAGAAACATAAGACTGTCCGGCAGCGATTCCCTGACACCAGTCTGGAAAACTAACTTGCTGCACGTCCCCCAATTGTACGTACACGCGGCCCTGGCCGACACGACGGCTGCTCATGCAGGGAAAGTCAGTTTCTCCGCTCAGTTTCAATGGAAACCCACAGTTCATGAGATGATACCATGTATTCCATTCCGGAATTCTGGCCGTGTCCATCGCGCTGATAAAATCACACACGCCTTCGCTGGTGCTGACGAAAATCTCCATGGCGCCGCCGCCGTTCATGGACGGCAGTGCGACGTTCGGCAGTGTGTCCGCCGCACGATTGGCACTCTTCTGAAGTTCGGACTGCGTTAGCTGACCATTCGTGTCCTCGTCCGTTCGTTCGAACGCTTCTGCCAGCAACCCGGTTGCCGCTTCAGTTGCAGACAGCGTCCCATTCGCGTCGGCATCAAGTTTTGAAATCTGCCACCTGGCTGCCTGTCGCGGGTCGACGTGCAGTGCAGAATGAGGATAACCCGTGATTCCGCCCTGTTCTTTGGCCCATCTCATGACCGGTACCGTCCACTTTGGCCATCCTTTTGTCGCTGTGCCTTCAGAGCCCGGGTAGGTCTGATTCTTCAGATTCAACAGGCAGACGTGACCCAATGCCGCAGAACCGAAACCGCTGATTTCCAGGTCGTACTTCAGGATATTCAAAGGCTCGCTGACCGTGTCGGCAATCGGTGAAAAATAGTTCCGCTGGTAGTCAAAGCACGGTCCCCACGTCAGCACGCAGCCAACGTTTAGTCCCTCACCCTTCACCTGAGCAAACATGTCCTGCGGCGTTACACCCTGAGTCGGGTTGTCGTAGTGCGAACATCCAGCGCCGTGAATATGATGATCGCCGCAGTAGAATCCAAACGTCATCGGATTGACCCACCGTTCGAGATTTACTTCAACGACGTTTTCTTTGCCTTCGATCACTGCGAGGTTCTGGCTATTGCGCAGGTACTCCGGACCGCGATTGGAAACGAGTTCAAATTCCCCCGGAGGCAACAGCACAACATCACCGTCGTTGCGGTAAATCTGTGGTTGAAAGAAGAAATCGGGGGCCAGTCGTTTGGCCTGAGGCGGATAAATACGACCATCCCTGTCACGGAACTCAAGGCGAGCCGTCGTCGGCGTGCCGTCAAAATCGTTGATCTTCAGCGTGACGGGAATCGCAGGGGCCACACTGAACAGCACCGGAACTTCGCTGCGAAAACCGAGATCCTGCGTTCCTTCACCAATGTCAAAGACGATAGTCGCTTCCCTCTGACCTGCTTCGCTGCTGTAAATCAAGGCGAGCAGATATTCGGCCTGCAGACCACTCAGGCGAGACGTCATCGGTGACTGGTCAAATATCTCAACGTCCAAAAATCGTCGATCACCCTTCACATTTTCGTTGATTTTCAATTCGGTCTGGGCCTGGCGTTTCAGGATCGCTTCTCCCATGCCCGCATACACCGGCCCGGCCTGTGGGCTACTGATCTGCAGACGACGTGTCACTGTTGCGTCGTTGATCACTTTCACCAGGACCGGCGTATAACCGGCCTGCTGAATAACAGGGTCTCCTGGCCCACGACCAACTTTGACTCGCAGCTCCGGATTGATGGAGACGGCAAACAGGACACGCTGATCAAGCAGCTGCTGAATGTCATTGCTGTTTTCCGCTTTGATCGCAGTTCGCAACGCCAGGATCGTCTTCTGCGGCAGCGGATGCCCCAGATAGTCCAGCGCTTCCAGCAGCCGCGAAACGTTCGCCGCCAGGGGTTGCCCGTCAACCGATGGACGAGGAATGTCGGCGGCGCTCGATGTCAATGGCCGAGCACCAACAAACAGCAGGGGGATAACCAGTGCGGAAAGGCTGAACCTGGATATCGCAGAGTGAGTGAACAGCACGTCAATTCTCCCGGCAGAAAGTGACAGAGATAGACAGTGTGCCAAACCCGCACCCTGCTGTCGACGTAGCAGAGCCAAACCTGGTATTTGTAGCGACGTACGAGGGCATGTTGAGCATTGGGAATCACATCTCTGCCCTGCTGTCTTTACCGCAGGGGCGGACGCGACAGCGGCCAGGAAGCGACTGCGTTTGGATTCAAGAGTTTGCGGTGTTTCTCTTTGCTGCCTTCGCGAGCTTCTGTTGGATGGTGACTTTCGTCAGTGTCCACACAGACTTGCCGTTGAATGACAGCGTTTTGAACAGAAGGGCGCTAAGATCGCAAAGAAGCATTGGGCTCGACAAAACCATACCGTCCCGTGTTTGCGGCCGTCTACGTCTCGATGAAACCTCCGAATCCTTGGGGGCGAGTGGCAATGATGCAGAGGAAAACGTTCTGAACACGTTACGTCGGCGTCTCTGCACAGGAATTCCAACGGCGGAACAATCCGGACAGGTGGATGAACTTCGGCAGGATTTGCCGGAGTTGTGGGGGATTCCATACAGAAATCTCAGCTGGAAAACCGACTCAATTTTCCATACACCGCGCCCTGAAAGGCAGCCCAGGGAGGGGTTGAAGTAACACGATACAGGCAACCCTCCCAAATGCAGTCAGACTCAACACCCAAAAAACTTGCACGATCAATTCGCATCGATACCGACCATTGTGTTCATGAAATGATGCAGCGAGCGGTCGATCGGATGCCGCAGGCATCCGTGAAGGTACAGATGTCCAGAGACACCGTGCTGTTAACCGGTTCTGTCAACAGGTGGCAGGACAAGCAACTTGCTCAGGAAGCGGTTCGCGCCATAAGTCGCACGCGAACAATCCGCAACGAACTTCAGGTGCACAGCACGTGAGAGCGAGTCATGCTAAGCGTCGAGCAGTACGGCCAGAACGCCGAATCCAATCAGTCCCAGCAAGAGGACCAGAGCAATCTTCACGATTATGGACGTCCTGTACTTGATATGCGGGGTCTGATCCATGATTTGATGTTATTCGTCCGAGAACACCATCGAACCTTTCACACTGAAGACAAGGTATAGAACGTAGCCGTTGATGATCGTCCCGATGGGAAACCAGAGCAGCCCGATTCCAGCGAGGAGTCCCGTCAAAATCCGGGCCCAGCTGTGCAGTCCCCACAGCCCGAACGCTGTTACAAAATGAACGATGCCGAGCACTGGAATCAGAATGAGCACCCCCTCACTCACTCCCGACCGTGCCGCCGACGCGACCTTCTATGGCGAAGATCAAACCGATCGATCCGACCATGAGGAGAAACCCGCCGATCAGGTAGAGTGTCCCAATAGACTTCACGGAAGCTTCATGCGATAAATGTGCACGGCGAATGGCTTCCTTGCTCGTGCCGGCACGTTGGCTTGCATCGAACGGATTCTTCGGTGCCCGAAAGGGATTGTACTCTTCCGCATTTGGATTTTCGGATTGATTCATCATGCCCATTCAGCCAGATCGGTTCACAAAGAAACACGAGTAAACGGCTGTCATCTGTCTGCAGGAATACGCTTCCGTGGTCGCGTTAGTGAGTCATCGCATAAAACAAAACGTTGATCGCCATTGCATAGGAATGTACAGAGAATCGATCAAAGAATTCCTTTGATTCGCCTTCCCGCTCCCAGCCGTCCGCGATATCTGTATTGTGTGTTGCCACGGCCATCAACCGACCTCGAGTGTCAAACAGACCCATCAGACGGACGTGGCGTACGCCTTCCACACCGCCCGTCGGACCACGGTGGACTTCGGGAGGATCCCAATTCCGTCCGGTCTGTACAAAGAAGATTCGGGCGGGCACCTGAGGGCACTCTTTCAAACGATAAACGGTTTGAAGAATCGCATGATCGTTGGGAATAGCTTTCCATTTCCAATCCGTTCGCAGACTTCCGATGTTGCGATCCATATTTTTCCACTCGGCTTCGCCCCAGAAATCGTCGATCCACAGGAAGCCTCCCGCACTGAGATACCGCTCCAACGCCAGGCGTTCCATCGCTGAAAGCTGCATCCACCCCACGTCGCTCATAAAAATGAATGGGTGGTCGAACAACTCCGTGTCTGTCAGCCGCAATACAATTGGCTCAGGATTCACACGTACCGACGTTAGTTCTGTCAGCCGTAGAATCAGGTTCATCTCAGCGCGCGGGTAGTCTGTTTCCCAGCGATCCCAGTCGCGGCCTTCATGGCGGTACCACGATTCTCCGTAGCCACCTGTACTGTCGTACTTGATGCGAACAAATGTGAACGCATCCGCGTCCTGGGCCGGATTCGTCACGGTGCGATCCGAGTCCGCCGGCGAGTTATGCCAGCACGTGCCCCAACACAAAAGAAGGCACGCTGCGAAGATTCCCCGGATTTGTCTGGACCTGAACATGAGTGCAATTGTACCTGGTGGTCCTTAGATCAGTTTACTTATTCTCGTGCACCGTTCTGGCTCGTGGGCAGGCCATTTTCTCAGGCTGGAACACGTCATTCGCGGCCACGAGTCAGCGTGAAACGCTGTAGATCCAAAAACTTCAGGTCACCGATTCACTCGGCGGCGAGGTTATCGCGAATCGACACTCCAGCTGCGGTTCGCACAGCAAACATCGCGGCCAGTGAACCGACAACGGCAACTCCGCCCAGAGTGATCACCAGTGGCTGCCACGGCAGATCGGCTCCGGTGGATCGCAAATGCGGCAGCATGGCCAGCAACGCCGATGCGGAACCAAGCAGAATACCCCACAGCAGCAGGACGCTGTTCTCGTAAAGTACCAGCCGTGAAACGCGAAACGTCGTGAAGCCAACGGCTCTCATCAGCGCAATTTCCCGCCGGCGTTCCACCACATTTCTCATCATCACGGCAGCCAGTCCGAAGGTGCCGACCAGCAGACCCAATCCCCCCAGCATCTGAAACGTCGACAGATATGTGTTCTGCACGGCCAGAAATCCTGCCAGACGTTCACTTACAGGTTCGGCGTCAAAACCGTAGTCGTTCAGCGTACTTTCCAGTACCGTGGATGTCGACGACATCGCGTTGCCACCGGGAGTTTCGATCAAGAAGTACTTTGCTCCGACGACGTCCGGGTCGATACGCTTCAGATTCGCATCCGACATGACCAACACTCCCTGCAATACGCTGCCGTCCAGCATACCCACAACTTCCAACGCGTATTCGGGGGCCGATTCGTTGGGCACCATGATTGTGCTGCCAATTCCTTTCTTCAGGCTGTACATCAGCGTGTTCATATCGCCGATCACCGGGGCCGTTGGCACGGTGATTCCTGAATTCGGCACGACGGTATCGTCGTGTGCGACCTGCAACAGTTGCCAGGGATTCTCACCCGATGTATCAGCGAACCGAAATCCACCGCGGTCAATGAAATCGTCGGAAGCGCCGATCATTGTTGGAATTCGAGTCTGATACAGATTGGCGCAACTTGCATCGGACCCAGGTTTCATTCCAAACGGAAATATCTTCACTCCGTCCGGTAGCGCGGATTCTCCAGTGGCAACGCCCAGACGTTTGCGCCCCTCGTCGGTATTCAGACTAAACAGCACCGGCTGAGCAGATTCCGCGACCAGCGAAAAACCACCGTTACCGGAATTGACGTCCGGAACCTCCGACAACGGATTCCGTCGTCCAGCTCCGACGGCAACAATCACGAATGTGGCGAAGGCGATCAGTGCGGTCGTCAGTTGGCTCCGCATCGGACTGCGAGCGGCGTTTGCCAGAGCCAGACCAAACAGATCACTGGTCCGAGAGCTGATCGTTTCTTTCTGACTTCGGCGACGCAACGATGAGCTAAGCAACGAAAGACCAGCCGTCAGGCAGGCAAACCCGGCGACAAAGAAACAAACGATCTGCCATGTCAGTCCGCCAAATGCTTCGCCGTTAGGGACAAGTCCGGCCACCACGGCCGACGGAACAGCAATCGCCGTGACTGAGGAACCAACTCCGATAAATCGGGCAACCTTTGACCACCGCGACTCTTGTGCGCGCCCCGCTTCCGCGGCCGCGGAATTTCCTGCCAGTTGATCACGGACCGAAATGTCACGGAACGATCTCAACGCCTGCCAGATAACGGCCCCCGCCAGCGCCACTGAGGCGCCCGCGGCAATGACCAGTCGCGCCGGTTGAACGTCGAGCAGCAGAAACTGAGTTCCCACGGCACCGACCCACCACGTGGTCAGTCCGTAAATCATGAGTTGTGCAAAAAACACCGCAGCAACGGCTCCGGCTATCGCTCCCGCGATGCAGACGGCCAAACCTTCAAACAGGAACAGCCGATGAATCTGCTGCCCTGTCCAGCCAACGGCATTCAATAGTCCCAGTTGGCTGACTCGCTGCTGAATCCCTAACCGAAACATGAGCGATGCCAGAATGATGGCTGACAGGATCAGAAAGAAGCTAAAGCCGATAAACAGCTGTGTAAAGTCATTCGCACCGACGGCGGCTTGCAGACCTTCGGCTCGCACCGGACGAAACATCATTCCCAGTTCGGCCGGATTCAACTGGCGAGGAATTTCAAACGATAATCGATCGGCAATATTGATCAACTGCTCTTCGGTGGGCTTTTCGCTTCCCGCCGACGTCGCAATTCGCACGGACGTATATTTTCCGTAGCGACTGTTCCAAAGATCTTCTGCCGTCTGCAGAGACACGAAGGCTTTCGGAGTCGCTCGGTGTTGTGTCCAGTACTCATCGTCTCGCGGTGTGATGCGATCCATCTCCATATTGAACGGCTGATCCCAGTCGTCAAAGGATTCGACGTCGGTAATGCCCTCCACCTGCGGGGTCAGATTCAGGTCGACACTAACCGGATCATCTGCGGCAAAAATGCCTCTGACAGTGAACGACTTTTCGATCTCCGGAAGTTCTCCATCACTACCGACTTCGTGCCACGCTGCGTGGACAATATCGTTCGGCGACACCTGCAGGTCGTCCGCCAGCCACGACGACAGAACGATTTCATCGTCAGCAAGCTCAGTCAAAACGTGGCCGTCGTTCAGATGAAACGGCCCCAACGGGGCGGCACTGTCAAACGGCAGCCCAGCCACGATCGAGTACATCGAATATCTTGCCTCCGGGTCCGCCCGATCTGCAGCGGAAAGTTCGTTGGCCAGATAGACCAACGTGGAAGCCGTCTTCAGACCGAGACTTTCTGCCGCCGCCATGACTGCATCTGCCAACGGATCTTCCAGAATCATCCGTTCGCTTTCGGCCGTCAGATAACCGCGATCGGGCACAGTTCGGATCGTTAATCCCAGATCCGTCGGCGTCAGGTGCTGCGACAGGATTTCGTTGAGTTCGTCGCCGGCCACGGCGTTTTCGTCTGCCAGTCCTTCTGCAGCTAACACCAGCGTTGTCTGCTGTTCACTTGTGGCATTCGCCAGCAAAGCCTTTTGGATGGGGTGTCCCGCGAGGACACAGTTGATTCTAGCTGGTTTCGCCACCCGGTTGCGGCGACTTGCTTCGACCGCCTGCAGACCAAGGCGTTCCTGCAGAGTCGTCAGCGGTAGAAACGCGTTGTACGGAAGTTGCTGGCCTGGATTCAGATCGAACCGAGATGCTCCAACGGTTTCGGGAATTACCGCGGACACCGTCAGCACCATCTCCACGTGCAGGTCGTCACGTTCACCCAGTAAACTGTCCCGCGGAATGGACGCTGGCACTTCGACCCACACAGAAACTTCGTCGCCTTCATGGACCTTCAGCTCCTGAGCTGTCCGGAACCCCAGCACGACTTCCCGATCCTGTGGCGATGGGATGCCGCCGTTTTCCAGCAAACGCCAGGCGGATTCATCGACACCAAGTAGTGTCACAGATCCGGCACGACGGATTCCATGGTCGCCGATCTTTGCTTCAACACTGCCCGTGACCAGAATCGCGGGAGCAAGAAGTCGGCTTTCGATGATCTGTTCGTCCGACGAATCTTCAGTATTTGCGACGGCCGGACGCTCGATATCTGCGGCGGCCATTTCTGTAACCAGTGCCTGCCGAAAAAATCGTGGCGAATTCATCACATGAGTGATCTGCCCCAGACGCTGCTGCGTCATCCGCCACAGGCTAAAGCGAACAGAATCACCAACGATCAATGAACCACCGATCACTGCTGTTGAAATCGCCACGGCAACCAGCACGACAACGTTAATTCGTCGGTAGTGCCAGATGCCATTCAAAACGTACGAGAGCATTTGTATTCGGCCAGTGCGTAAATGAGAGCTGTTTCCTTTGCAGGCAGGTTACAAACCTGCCCCGCGAAGGCCATCAATCGCTGGTGAAACGCTGGACATGGCCCAACTGTCGGGTTCGCTGATTGTCGGATCGATTCGGTGATGCAGGATGTGTTAGAGTCGATTTCCCGAATGTTCGGCAAATCCCGTTATTGCCTAAACTGTATATGAGAAACAACTTGCGGCAATTCACGGGAATTGTTCTGCAAAAATCGAATTACCGGATAAACTTCCCGAACCATAATGACGTTTCCTCTGTCATATAGACATAACGGAAGTTTTCAGAAAATGGGCTGATGGTTCGCTCGTAGAATCCGGTCCGTGAAGCATTCACCCCGCTTCATTTTCCAAACGGGTGACTCTTCCTGACAATGCAGATAAAGGAGCCAACCTTCTTTATTCTGGACACTGGAGGAGCCAAACTGTTCGGTGGAGGCGAGTGCTTTCACCAATCAGCGTCGCTGTACTGAGCGACGCATCATCATGAACCGTACTTGCTCTCACAGAGCGCGGGACGAATTACAGGAAGGCAGAATAATGCTGCTTACAAACACGATTAATACTCTGACCGTCAACACCACGATTGCCAACGGCAATGTGATTACGACCGTCGTCGAGTTTCGTGGTTGTCCTGCCTGTCCCGCACATGTCGCAGATCGACCATCCGAGAAACCGGCGGCGAAACGCATACGCGTTTGCGCTGTCCGGCGCCCGGGCAGACAACTGCATGCGATGTATTCGGACGATCAGCCGTCATGGCAACAGCCGTGGCAGGATTCGTCCTTGTCGCAGCAGACTGTCTCGGGACTACTACTCGGACTCGCGTTCGGTCGAAGTCTCAGCTGAAGCGAATAACTCAGCTTCCCGTCAGCCGCTCACGCGGATTCTTTGGAGCGAATGCTCTCTGACGAAATCTGATTCGCTTCAACAGAAGACCGAGGCTCGCTGACCGGACGTTTGTTCCGCGTCACGCTGCCGTTGGTTTCGATGGATTCGACTTTGCCTCCGTATGCGAGCATTCGCTCGCATACGCTGGCGGTCGGTACCGCCCTGTGATTCTTTGTTCCCGACGACCGGGTTTGCCTGTATTCACGGCAACCGGAACTTCGCTCGGGAGTCATTATACGGTTTTCCTCACGGTGGCCATGCCACCTTCCAGACATGGAGTCTGATATCATGTCTCTTGACACATTGACAAACACAGTCGTTCGCGCTCAGGCCGGAAACCGAGAGGCTTTCGGTGAACTGGTCATCGAGTTTCACGCTCGCGTTTACGGAATCGTCATGCAGCGGCTGCGCAACACGGCAGAAGCGGACGAAGTGACTCAGGAGGTTTTCCTGCGAGCGTTTCGTAAGCTGTCTCAGCTGAAGGAACCGAAGGCGTTTAGTGGCTGGCTGTGCCAGATCGCCGCGCGTCTGTCGATCAACCGAGCTGTCCGACGTCCTCCGGAAACGGCCTGTGAGCCAGCTTCGTTTGAAGTCCTGCAGCAAGCTCCGGACAGTCCGACTGCCGAGTTGATGCAGCTGGAAGACGCCGAGCAGTTGCGCACCGGCCTTGATCGTCTCGGCGATCTGGACCGGCGCACACTGATGGCCTTCTACTTTGACGGTCAGTCGCTGAAGGAAATGAGCATTGTGTTCGACAGCCCGATCGGAACGATCAAGCGACGTCTGCACACCGCTCGACACCGTCTGCACGACGTACTCGTCAACAGCATGCAGCCCGCCTAACTTCCAGTTTCGGTGGTTGACCCGCGGCGTGTTTGTGGGACTCCGGTGGAAGTGATCAGCGCGGCGAGGGGTTTCCCTTGCCGCGTTTTTTGTGAGGTGATTTGATTGTTTAACGTTGAGTCGCAGGCGAGAACTGCGGTAGCGGCAGTCTCGGCTTATTCTCGACCGCAAACCACCAGCTCTGCAGGTGAACACCCATGACGCGTTTCTGTTTTTTGTACAAGCTCGCAGCGCAAGCAAGTGTGTTTCTTAAACGCACCAGACCCACTCGCTCGCGCTTCGAGCTGGTATTGTGGCTGCTTCCGGGGAAGGGACTTTTCTGATGCCACCAATCATGCTTCTGGTAGTTCTGGACTACCGCGAATTGATGGGGTCCACATCCACCGCCATTTCCACTCCGTCGGGCAGCGTTAGTTTGTTTTCTACGCGCTGCCACAACAGTTTGACCTGTTCATGAGTCGGGGCTGCGATCTGCAGATGGAAGCGGTAGTATCCGCGCAGACGCGTGATCGGGGCCGGAGCAGCTCCCAGAATTCGAGCGTCCGGATCCACTTGCCTGGCAGCGGCGCGAAGTTTATCAGCGACCGTTCGAGCAGTGTCGCACACCTGCGGTTCGCTCATACCGCGAAAGATCACTCGCGTAACGGCGGTAAATGGCGGTGCGCCGGTGTCCTTGCGCTGATGCAGTTCGTGCCTGGCAAAGCCAAGATAGTCGTGTTTTGAGGCGTAAGTTACCGATGGGTCATCGGGACTGGTCGTCTGCACCAGAACCCGTCCGCCTCGTGCGCTGCGGCCGGTGCGACCGGCGACCTGCGCGATCAGCTGAAACGTTCTTTCGGCAGCTCGCATGTCCGGCTGATTCAGCATGCTGTCCGCATCGATCACGCCAACAAGCGTCACGTTGGGGAAATCAAGTCCCTTCGCGATCATCTGAGTGCCTAACAGGATATCCACGTCACCATGCCGGAATTTCTCCAGCGCTATGTCGTGACTGCCGGGCTTGCGCATCGAATCACTGTCCATCCGCAGCACTGTGGCTTTGGGGAATGCGGCGGCCACCTCTTCTTCCAGCTTTTGAGTCCCCGTGCCAAAGAACCGAATTGCGGCGCTTTCACACGTGGGACATTTTTCGGGAGCAGGAATACTGTAATCGCAACTGTGGCAGACGGCTTCCTGGCGATCACGGTGCCACGTCAGTGTAATGTCGCAGTCCGGACATTTGACGCCCGTTCCGCAACTGCGGCACCAGACGGTGGGCGAGTAGCCTCGAAGATTCAGAAACAGGATCACCTGGCCCTTGTCCTTCAACGCCCGGTCGATGGAGGTCCGCAGAGCTCGCCCAATGGAAGCGCCTTTGGAAATCTGCGGATCGTTGCGGGTGTCCACAATGACCACGGGCGGCAGCGACAAATTGTTAACTCGGTCAGGCATCGACAGCAGCGTGTCCTGTCGGCGAGTGGCGCGCAACCACGATTCCAGCGTCGGAGTCGCCGATCCCAGCAGCAGCGGTACTTTTTCCTGGCTGCAGCGGTAGCGGGCGACTTCTCGAGCGTGATAACGCGGCATCGAGTCCTGTTTGAAAGTTGGTTCGTGCTCCTCGTCAATAACAATCAGGCCGAGATTCGGTGTCGGCGCAAAGACAGCACTGCGGGCACCCACGATGACTTCGACCGCACCGCCAGCAATCTGCTGCCACTGCCAGTGTCGTTCCGAGTCCGTCATGTGGCTGTGTAACACGGCAAGCGATTTGAACCGGCTGCGAAACCGTCGAATCGTCTGCGGGGTCAGGCTGATTTCCGGCACCAACACAATCGCCTGTCGACCGTAGCTGACAACCTCACGAATGGCCCTGATATAGACTTCTGTCTTCCCGCTGCCGGTGGCTCCGTGCAACAGCAGCGTGCTGTGTTCGCCCGACTGCAGCGCCGCGATGGTGGCGTTCAGAGTCTCCTGCTGCTGATCGTTGAGGATCAGGTCTTCGGTGGGATCGGCTGCTCCCATCAGTTCCCCGGAAACTTCGGAGCGAATACGAAGAGCCGATATGATGCCCTTCTTTCTGAGCGAGTTGATGGGCCCGGGCCCGCAATCGGCCAGCTCGCATAGACGAATCGCCGCGACAGCTTCCGTTGCCTTCCGCAGCACATCGACGACCGCCTGCTGTTTGGCGGGCAACTTTGCGGCGGCCAACAGCTCGTCCGCAGTGTCGGCCAGAACGAATGACTTCACCAGTCGTGTACCACTTTTGCGCCGCACACCCGCAGGAATCACACTCTCCAGCACTTGCCCCCAGCCACATAGATAGCGTTCCGCAATCCAGTGCGTCAGTCGCAGCATCACGTCGTCCAGCAACGGCTCGCTGTCCAGAACCTCTTCGATGGGCTTCAGCCGCCGGACCGCACTCTCGGCCTGCCGAATTTTGACGCAATAGCCGATCACCCGTCGATTGCCCCGACCCAGCGGCGCTTTGACCCGCATTCCCGTTTTTAACAGCTCGCGAAATTCATCCGGAATGCTGTACGTGTACGGTTTCTCCAGCGGCAGGTTAAACACAACCTCCGCCACCAGCACATCTTCAGCGGCAGCCTGTTCCCATTCCGGCAGGTCGGCAAAATCGAAGAGTCCCTGTTGATCGGTCACGAAACAGTCACAAGTAAATGGTCGTTGTGGAAGATTACAGCGTTTCAGGCTGACCTGTGGTCGCGAAGAACGCTTTTCAATACCAGTTCCGGTGTCCCACGAGCCAGTATCGTGTACGGCAATAAGGAAACTGTTTAGGGGAGAATAGTGGGTTTCTTTAACGAAGCCCACCGACAGTATTGGAAGTTGCGTCGCCGGGCTGTACGTTGCGTGGCGCGTATCCAGCACAATTCAAACGACAGCGGAACGTGGCTGGAAGCCCCAGTCACCATGATTGGAAACTGAGTGAACGGTCGCAGGCACAAACAGAAGAGCCCCTGGAAGAAAGCCACGCTGGACACCAGCGAAACGCTGATTATCGATCATTTCGACAATGGTCGAATGCTGGCATGGTTCGCTCTGCAGAACTATGACGACACGGGTCGATTTCTGTCAGAGATCCTGAGGCAGGTGGATTCCCAGCATTCGCTTTCATCGCAGGAACGAGGACTTGCCGTGGACGTGGCGTCCGGGGTTGTGCGCCGTCGCCGTGCTCTGGATACGCTGCTGGAATCACAGATCTCTCGTCCACGATCCAACGTCGAGCCGGATCTCTGGCGGTTGCTGCAGCTGGGAACATGGCAGGTCGTGTACTCACGGACTCCCGAACATGCGGCCGTCGACACCACGGTGGATCTGGCCAAACGTGTGGGCCGTGAACGTTGGTGCAGCTTTGTCAACGGAGTCCTGCGGAACGTCACACGATTGTTGTCGACCGACGTCGCCGAAGATTTTGCCGTCGATGCGCTGCCAGCGGAAGACGGATCGTATCGCCGACTGAATCAATCCATTCTGCCTGATCCAATAAACGACCTGCCCGAATACATCGGCCGAGCGTTTTCGTTGCCGCGATCACTGGCGCGGCGCTGGTGCGACCGCATGTCACGTTTCGACCTGACGAAGTCGTGTTACCACAGCTTGAAGGTGCCGCATATTACCCT
Organism: Fuerstiella sp.; assembly: GCA_029941865.1. Lineage (GTDB taxonomy): Bacteria > Planctomycetota > Planctomycetia > Planctomycetales > Planctomycetaceae > Fuerstiella. The sequence goes on from JAPYTO010000080.1 coordinate 15,122, forward strand.
GCGTGTGAATCGCCTGAGGGCCACCGTTGGCCAGGTACAGGACGCATTGCTGGAACACGGCGTTGATGTGACACCGGGAGAAAATGACTGGGCGCTGAAACTGGAACATGCATCCCGACTGACGTCTCTGCCCGGATACGCCGAGGGCTGGTGGTCTGTTCAGGATGTTTCCGCGATGCTGCCGGCAGAACTGCTGGCACCTCAGCCGGGCGAAAAAATTCTGGATCTGTGCGCAGCGCCCGGAGGCAAAACGACGCATCTGGCAGAACTCAGCGGAGACACGGCACAGATCACTGCGTGTGATGTTTCCGAAAGCCGATTGCTGCGTGTGGAGGACAGTATTGAGCGTTTAAAACTGGCCAGTGTAACTCCGTTGTTGATCCAGCGTGACGGCAGCGATATTCCCGCTGCTGATTACGACGCCGTTCTTGTCGACGTGCCCTGTTCAAACACAGGCGTGCTTTCGCGGCGACCGGAAGCTCGCTGGCGGTTTAAAGAAGAAGAAGTGAATGAATTGGTCCAGCTACAGACTCGACTGCTGCTGACGGCCTTCGACCACGTCAAGCCCGGCGGGCGCATCGTCTATTCGACATGCAGCATCGAACCGGAAGAAACCGCTCAGCTGGTGGAAAGCATTGCCGAACAGGTTCCGGGGTTGACCTTGGTATCGCAACACCTGCAGTTGCCGGGCCAGCCCAGCGACGGAGCGTTTCAGGCCTTGCTGAAAAAGATTTCGTAGGCCCGGTTCTACCCCATGTTCCCCAGAAGAGTGACAAAGTGGATGGTGCGGAATGTTTTTGACAGTGTTTTTGACGACTGAATTTCATAACTCCAGTGTTTGAAATCCAAAACGCGATGTAGTGACGACCTTTGGTCTGGCCGGTCGGAATCGGGTCGGTAGCATTTGCGGGCATGTTTATTCGCCAGTGCACAGAACGAAAAACGGACGACGGCATGCCTACTGGGCGCTGGTCGAATCGTATCGGACGGCAAGTGGGCCTCGGCAGCGCGTCGTGGCGTGGCTGGGGAAGCTCGATGAGGCCGGCCGGCTCGGCGTGCAGCAGGTGGCCGAGGCCGCTGCACAGTCGGACACATCACCATCTCCATCAGCAGATCGACCACAGCCGCTCAGTCGGCAGGGACGGTTCGAATTCGATGATGATTCGTCCTCCGTCCAGCCGCGGTGGGTGGAAGTCAATGCGGCGGGGGTTCGCGTCGAAAACCTGCGACAGTTCGGAGGTCCCTGGATCGCCCTGCATCTGATTCGCACGCTGCAACTGGATACGTTTCTAAACAACGCCATATTCACGCGACAACCGCGGTGATTGCAAACAGGTGTGCATCGGACTGGTGGTGTCTCGGTGCGGCATGCCGTTGGGTTACGAAGTGTTCGCCGGTAAACGCTGGGTCAGTTATGCAGCAAAGCGGGCCTCGGCGACGAACCTCGCCGCGTGCTGTCAGAACTATCCGAAATTCGCTCGATGGACGTGGTCCTGCCGACTCGCACTGGTCAGGAAATCCGCACGCGTTGTGTCTCGAAGCCGAGCGACCACCAGCAAATTCTCCTTGAGAAACTGAGGCTCAAGCTGCCCTCGAAAATAATCCAGAAGCAAATGTAGTGGAAACTTTTCGCCTCAAACCAAACAAAACGCTGCACATGCAGTCCGAACTGGGGAAGTCGGGCCAGCGGGCGCGTGTTTTCAACTGGGGGAACCGGCCCAACATCGGCAAACTGATCAGTCCCCGTCATTCTCAATGCGGTCGATCAGTTTTCGGTACTGATTCATGCATTCCTGCAGCTGTTTGGCCAGTTTTCCCGTTTCCTTTCGCTGCGCCTGCGTGGCACTGTGAATCGGCTCCATCCAGGCATTCATCAGCTTGAACTGCTGCTTCAGGACACCAACGACCGTGGGTGGGATCTTGTTGACGACCGTGATCTTGTGAGGCAGCGTCTCCCGCGACTGTTTGTCCGACCCGGTGGGTAAAACGGGGGTGGCAGACTTTTTTGAAGTCTCCTCTTCATCGTTACGTGTTGGCGGAGCTGAAAAAGACTCCCGACCCCATTTCACCGCATCCGACAATGACGCATTGATCTCGGCCAGACCGGATTTCAGACCGGACAGTTCTTCCGTTATGAGCTGAGTAAGCACTTCGTTTTCAGCGAACCCCGTGTCTTCCACCGGCTCCAGCTGTGCTTCGGCTTGTTGATCCGTCAGCTGACTCACGCCCGCCGTCATCGCTTTACGAATGGCATCCAGGCCGTCGCTGAGGTTGCCCAGCGTGGCAATCACCTGGCCGGTTTTGTCGTCGCTGCTGAAGCCTTTGAGTTTGACGTTCTGGCGGAAGGTTCGTTTGATGTCGTCCCAACGTTCAGCCTCGTCGTCCCTCAGCAGCCCGGTCAGTTCCTTGAATTTCAACAGGTTGGCTTCGGTACCGGAAGTCAGCGTTTGAGCATCGTTTTCGTAGTTGGACACGATCAGCGAGGTCAGTTCATCGTCGTTCATGATCGACACCACCTTTTCGGCGATGCGATTCATGTTGCGGTACGAGCCCTGCAATTTGAAGGTTGGTTCGGTTCGATAGTCGTCGCTTTGAGCAGCCGACCGGATGTACTCCTTGTTGACGGTCAGGATCACGTCGCGAACTCGCATCAGCTTCTGCATCGTGCTGACCAGTTCGTTGATCTCTTCCAGCGAGTAATTGCCTTCCAGTTCAATGCCGTCGCGAGGTTCATCGTTCGCGATCCTGATGATCGAGTACACGTCCTGCTGGCTGCGACTGGAAAGTTTCGTGAGCACCGGGTTCGAAGTCAGCGCATTTTCCAGGTAACTCATTTCGAACGCGTCGCTGGAATCGCCGATGATTTCTCCCAGGTTATAGATGTCGGCCCGGTTGGACAGCATGTCCGGAATCTGAAACTTGTCACCGCTTTCTGTGTACGGATTGCCAGCCATCACTACGCAGACTTTACGACCTCTAAGGTCGTAGGTCCGGGTCCTGCCTTTGTACACACCTTCGATCTTGCGCTGAGCGTCGCACAGTGAAATAAACTTCTGTAGAAACTCCGGGTTGGTATGCTGGATATCGTCCAGGTAGATCATCACGTTGTCGCCCATTTCCAGAGCGAGATTCAGCTTTTCCACTTCTTCCCGAGCACCCGCGTTGGTCGCTTCGGACGGATCCAGCGATGTGACGTGATGTCCCAGCGCCGGGCCGTTGATCTTCATGAAAATCAGGCCGAGTCGATTGGCAATGTACTCCATCAGCGTGGTCTTGCCGTAACCTGGCGGTGACACCAACAGCAGCAGGCCCATCAGGTCAGTGCGTTTGCCTTCACCCGTCACACCAATCTGTTTGGCAAGGTTGTCGCCGATCAGCGGCAGGTAGACTTCATTCAGCAGTTTGTTACGGACGAACGACGTAAGAACTCGCGGACGAAATTCGTCCAGTCGCATGGCGTCGCGAGCGTGCTCGACAGCTTCGTGCTTTAGTGCGACGTAGTCGTTAAAACGCGGGACGGCTGTGGCGTCGAATTCGGTCAGTCGCTGAGTGAAATGGTTGTAGTTCAGATGATAGCTGCCGCCGTCAATCACGCTGTGAGTGCCGACAATGCCCGTTAGTTCTGCGTCGACGGTCGCTTCGATGACAGGTTTCTTTCCCGGCCACGTCGGCATCAGACTTACCGCGACCTCGTCGGCGTAGTCATCGTGAACGGGATCATTTCTCGTCGCCAGAAATGCCTGCACCCAGTTCTTCAGCAGCACAAAACAGTTAGCTTTGTCTTTGCCGACAGCTTCAACGGATTTGTCAAAGGCTTCGGTGAAGCCGTTTGACTTCAGATGCTGGCGGAATTCTTTTGCCAGCCTGTCGGCCACGCTGCTGACAGCGAAGGCGGCATCGCCGGAAAGTTCGCAGAACAGGTATTCGGCAGCGGATTTGAGAGGACTTTCACCACCGTGTGCCACTGGCTCTGCCAGTGACGTTGCATCCGGATAGGCACTGGCGGAGCCAGTGGCACTCACGCTCGCGTCTTGACGCCCAACACCAGGTGCCAGCCGTGCCAGCAGTTCCTGCAGCTCAGCAACGTATCCCGTCCGCCCGGCCACTTCACTAAATACGGTCGCAATGGCACCAGCTCCGGCCATGCGAGACGCCACTATGGTCTTCGTTCTCTTGTCGGCGAAGATTTTCCAGTACAACAATGCCAGCGCACGACTTTGAGTATCAAACCGCAACAGGCCGATTGTCTGCTGCATGCGGCACAGGGCACGAAGTATGTTGGCAGCATCCACGTCGTGCACACCTTTGGTATACGCTTCGCCGTAACGAGGCCCCATAAATCGCTGCACGAAGCTGAGCAGCTCCGCTTCGGGAAAATCCAGCAACTCGGCAACGGTTGGAACCGCTGCAGCATCGTCGCCGTGTGCCACTGGCTCCGCCAGTGCTGTTCCGCCCTGCGCGGACACACCGGCACACGAGACCGCCTGCAGAATCTTCCATGCCAGATACTCGCCACGATAAACGCTGCGGTTTTCGGAAACGACTTCCTGATCCCACACGGCGCGAGTTGTCAGCAGACGTTCATCGTGGATCGGTTCGAAGAAATTGGTTCCCGTCAGGTGCAGACACAACTCATCGCTGTGCATCACGGTCGTCAGATCCAATGCCTGAGTATTCACCGAAAACAAATGCGAACCGAGGCGGATGGTGTTTTCGCCGTCGACGAACAGTTCCTGCCGGTCTTTCAGCTGACGCACAGCATCTTCACGGATCGTTTTCAGACGACTCTGGATATCGTCAACTTTGACGCTGTCGTCCAGCTCTTTCAGCTTTTCGACGATGTCGCGGACCTTTTCGATCATCAGGTCCGACGCGAAGTAGCCATTGATATCGTTGACGGTGTCGAAACTCTTTACCCGTGCCTGAATGCCCTTCAGCACTCGTTCGGCCGCGTTCATCAGCGAGTTCGCTCGCTTGTTTCGCGCTTCCACCAACGCGAGTTTTCGGTTTTCGAAGGCGTTGTAGACTTCTTCGCGTTTCTCTGCCAACTGCAGGATGAATTCATCGAACTCGGCAAAGCGGCCTTCGAGTTCTTCCAGCTGGATCATCATCTTTGTGAGGAACTGTTCGCACTTTTCCGGATCGTCACAAATGTCCAGGTAGTTGACGACGGCCTGATTCAGCAGCTTCATCTGCGAATTGAATTCGGCGATCCCTTCGACCGATGCCAGTTCACGCAGCTTCTTTTTCAGAATCGCGCGAGCCTGATTGACGGTCGCGAAAATTCCGGAAATGCTGTCGATGATCGTGGTGCGTTGAGTTGCGTCGTCGATCTTCAGGTTACTGACGATTTCGATCAGCATTTCCAGCTCGGCCGCACTTTTGGCGATATCTTCTTCCAACGCCTTCGCGTCGGTGACTTTCGTCAGGTGCTCGATGCCGGCCTGTTCGTCGCGGACCTTCTGTTCGTACGGTTCCAACGAAGCCGGTCGCAGCAAAAAACCCACACAACTGCGGGACAGCCGTTCGGTGTGCTCGGCAACGTCCTTCTCCAGTTCGACAATCAAATCCGTATCGACGTAACGCAGATCCCGCAGGGAAATGATGTTGCCGCGAACAGCTCGCAGGTCGCTCAGCGAACTGACAAAATCGTTGATGTGTTCGAAACGCCGATGCCTGACCTGGGCAAGGATCTCCTTGGTGCGATTCTTTGTCGTGCTGGTTTCTGCGGCGGTGTTCTTTTTAACCCGGACAACCTTGTCAAACTCGTCCACTGCGGCCGACGCAGCGGCTTTGACTTCGCCCAGAGTCTCGGCCAGGTTGAAGGTGTCTTCACGGTTCAGCCAAAAGTGCGAATCGGCAATCTCACCACTTTGTTGCACCAGATCGCTGTAGAGATTCGCGTATGTGTCTTCCTTGTTGATCAGGTTCAGTACTTCATGGCATTCCGCCATGCCGCGAACAATGTCCTTATTGCCGATTTTGTTGAGAAACGAATCGTTCTCTGTGTGCGGAATGTGGTCTTCGCTGACATACGGTGTCTGCCATATCTGAATGGCGTGACGTTTCTGAGGGTCACGCTGTGACTTGAAACACAACTGTTCGCCAGCTTCGAAGAAGGTAAACCCGTTGCAGATCAGTGGTGTGTCGACCTTCTGTTCGATCAGGTTGTAGTGCAGCAGCACGTACGTTCCGGAATCGCGGTTATAGAAAACGAACAGGTAGTCTTCGCCGTTCGGCGCCATGATGGTGCGTTCGAACAGCATGTCGGCGAGTTTGTGGTCGAACGTTTTGTATTCGCCGTCCTGCAGGTAATAACCATTGGGGAAGATCAGGCCATGATCGTCCGGCAGCATGACACACGCATCGCGTATCGAATCCAGTCGCATCGCCCGTTGCAATTTTTCGTTGTACAGGATGTAGCGGAATTCCTTTTCCTGATACGGCCGCATTTTCAACAGAATGATATTGCCGATGATGGCGTAATAGATTTCGGCATCATCCAGCGTCTGGTCCGCGTCTGCGACGGGTTCTGCGTAGATGCCTTCGCCTGAGGCGGTGTTGTTTTCGATCTTGATGGTCAGATCGCCGCCGACGGTTTCGACGAAGACACGATCCTTGATCGAAATGTGGGGGTGACTACCGTAGTGATGGTCGTCGCGAGTCGTTCTGGTCCATTCAAAGTCATGCTGTGACGGAAAGCGGAATTCGTGGTCACTGCGGTTGTCGACGTATCGCAGCCTTGCATCGTCACCGGACCCGCTGCCTTCAATCAACCATTTGAAGACCTTGATCTCGCCGACTGACTGACCAACTCGAAAAACCATGAACAGGTGTGGGCCGCGCCGAGCGAATTTCGCAAAAACGGCGTTCTTGTAGTACCGAAACAGCTCTTTGAAATCGCGTTCAAAGCCGGGAGCCCCGGCGGGTGTTGGCGTGGCATCTGCGGAAACAGCGGAGAAGGGTTCTGCCGCCGAGAGTGGTGAACCCGAATCGTCGAAACGGTAGACGGCAAAAACATCACTGATTTCGGTTTCGGATTTCAGGCCGAAATGCACGTTGTAGCCGAGCAGGACTCGGTTGCCGATGGCCACCATGTCACGAGCAATGCAGTTGTGCGCAGTGGTAATGCGTTCCGTGCTCAGCAGCGTGGTGTCGATGGAACCGAACACCAGCTTGCGAGCTTCGTTGAGCTGATCCAGCCGTGACCGCAGTTCTTTACCACTTGTCAGCAGTCGACTACGAATGATTTCGTATGTGCTGCTCTCCAGTCCCACCGACGGTGTGGCTTCGTCTGGCTGATTGTCGGTGGTTTCAGGCATGTGGTGTTTGAGCAGAAACAGGTTGCGTTTATCCGCTCTCCCCCGCTGGGGAGAGGGTGAGAGCGAGGGGTTTTACGTGCGACGATGAGCCATGTGCATCTTCTTCCGTCACAAGCCACTCATGCGGTCTTCAGCCACCTTCTCCCCGGCAGGGAGAAGGGACGTTGGCGACCGCATGTTCGTTGGCGTCACGCCTCCCTGCTGTCGGAAAGCCCTCCGGCAAGAGACGCGATTTTCTGTGTGGCCAGCGACGACCCGGAGACCGTATCCAGCATGCGAGATAGCTCGGACTTTGATTCGTCCGTGTCCGCCATCGTTAACATTTTCCCGATCAACGCAGCCACCGAAAGATCCTTCACGTCGTCAAAGCTCATGTTGAACTGGCTGGCAAACTGAGTCAGTTTGTTACGGAAATACTCGGGATCACCGTTGAAGAAGGTCTGCTTGATATCGGTCACCGTTTCGCTGTTGTGCACGAAGCGATCGACCGCCTTGCCGGCCTTCACCGAATTTACGATCTGCTCGAAGAACGTACTTTCGCCGCCGACGATATCGATGCGAGCCGTCTTGAGAGCTTCGCCAACGATGCCTGCCTGAGCTTCCGCGATATACTGCTGAGTCTGAATCGCAACGATTTCGATTTCCTTTTCCTTATTCAGCTGTAGCTTGAATTCTTCGTGTTCGCGACCGACGCTGTCGAACAGCTTCATGGCTTCCGCCTTCTCCTGAATACCGGTTGCTTCGGCGCTGAATTTCAGCTGCAGCACCTGAGCCTCGGCGGTCCCGGTTTTTTCAGTAGCGTCGGCTTTGGCAATCGTGACTTCAGCTTCTGCCAGGCCGATCGCGGCGTGATCGGCAGCTTTGGCTTCGGCCAGCATCTTCGTCGCTGCCGTTTCCTTCTCGGCGGATGCCCGCTGGCCTTCGGCGGTAACGACGACTTCATCAGCATGCAGTTCAGCAGCTGTTTTCGAAGCTTCCGCCGCTTTGACCTGCTTGACCAACGCCTCCTGGGCTGTTTTTTCCGCCAGAGTGACGGCCACCTGCTTCTGTCGGTCCGCTTCCATGAAAGCTTCGGTATTCTTGATCTTTTCCTTTTCTTCCACGACGTCGCGTTCGACGGTCACTCGTTCGCGGATTACTTCCTGAATATTCTTCTTTTCGACTTCAATGACCTTCTCTTTTTCGATCTCAGCCAGACCGACCACTCTCATGCGTTCCGTCACCTCCAGATCCCGATCACGAGTCACTCGCTCCTGCTCAACGGCGTCGGTCCTTTCCTTGTTGCGCTGAGCAACCAGCACCTGCCGCTGCTTGTTTTCTTCCTGGACCTGCAGTTCTTCTTCCGTGCGAATCCGGGCGGACTCAGCTTTCAACCGTTCTTCTTCCTGAATTTTTGCCGCTTCAGCGTGTTCGCGAGATGTAATGGCGGAGATTTCCCGCTGCTGTTTTTCGACCGCTTCGACGCGTTGTTTTTCCAGTTCCAGAATCGCTTCCTGAGCTTCCACGTCCTGCTTCTTCAGCGTCTTTTCCTTTTCGCGGGTGAAAAAGTTTTCTTTGACTTTTTCAGCCGCAGTCAGTTCAGTGATCTTTTTGATGCCCTCGGCATCAAGAATATTCGTCGGGCTAAGACGATCCAGCGGAGTCTGTTCCAGATAGTCAATGGCACAGTCGTCCAGCACATAGCCGTTCAGATCTGTTCCGATCACTTTCAAGATCTGTTCCTTGAACTGGTCTCGTTCTGTGTACAGCTGAACAAATTCGAAGTTCTTGCCAACGGTCTTCAGCGCTTCAGAGAATTTCGCTTCGAAAAGTTCTTCCAGTTTTTCCTGCTCTGATGCTCGACGGGGGCCGATGGTTTCGGCGACGGTTTTGATGTCGTTCGCCTGATTGTTAACTCGAATGAAGAAGGTCACCTTAATGTCGGCTCGCATGTTGTCCTCGCAGATCAGGCCGTCTTCGCCATCGCGAGAAATCAGAATGCGTTTAACAGACAGATCCATCACGTGTGCTTCCTGAATGAGCGGAATCACGATCATGCCTTTTCCGGTAATTACCGTCAGTCCCTTGACTCCGGTTCGCACGATGGCCTCTTCCGGGCCAGGTTTACGATAGAATTTTGAGAATGCAGTGGCCATTCCCACGAGCATAAGGACGAGGATGACCAGCACTGCCCCCACGACGAACAGCTGCTGGCTCTCCATTCCCAGAAATGTTTCAGCAAGCATGTGAAGCTCCCGTTTCTATATCGAATTCTGTCCTGTTTGTTCTAACCGCGTGGGCAACGCCCCGCGTTTTTATCACCATTGCAATTCTCGCGGCCCGTTGGGCACGCGGTTAAACGACGTCCTGATGACCTGCCGGTCGGGTGGACTCCTTCGCCGATCCTGACAACAACTTACATTCGTTCTACAAGGTACTCATTCGTTTCACTGCGAAAGTAAGTGATCAACACCGTGTCCCCGTTGCTGATGTCCCCTTTGCCGTTGCGGACACTAAGCCGCAGTGGGGCACCTTCCGTCGCAAAGTCTGCTTCTCCAAATGTTTCTGTGACTTCGCTGGTCGTGACAATGCATGTCTGACCAACAAGGTCTTCCGCTTTGTTTGGTTCCACCGGGTCAAAGCGACCTCGCATCGGCTGGGTGATGATCTTTGTCAGCATCGCGGCCACTCCGAAGTCGCGTACGATCGCCAGCGAATCGCTGGTCCACTCAAACGACGGATGAGGCAACGGACTGTTCCACAGTCGCGACACCATCCAGCCCACCAATGCAAAAATGCTGCCCCAGACCATCGTGGGCACACTGCCGATGTTCAGGAACTTCAGCGGAATGAATCCGAACTCCAGGATTGATGGGTCGACATCGACGTCAATGTCGAGATCCAGATCCACGTCGATATCCAGAAAGTCCAGGTCCACCGCTCCAACAATCATCAGTACCCAGTAGACACACACACACAACAGCAGCACCGACGCTGGCCACGACGGCCACGAAAAGCAGCTTTCAATGAACTGTTCCACGTGATTTCCTTTGCGACATTGGTGTGCGAGTATCCAGATTCGTCAGACCGGAAACCTCAGTCATAACGTGTATTCGCCCCAACGGATCACAAAATCTCAGCAAGTAGTGGCGATGAGCCTGGATTAGGTGTTGTGCGGAATGGAAGGATGTGCGTCTGTTTTGCCCCGCGCGGCGGAGTTTCGGAATGCGCAGGAGCCGGCTCAACGGCTTCAGGGGGCATTGTTTTTCGCCGGTTTCTTCGTAACCTATGCGTGTAGCTCACCTTCGCCCCATCCATTTCCCACCGCCCCGGAGATTTCTTTCGATGTTCACTTGCCGCCATGCGTTCCTATGCCTGCTCTTTATCGTTGGCATTTTGCAGCCAGTCACTCATGCAGCCGAGGCACCGGAAGGATTTCGACCGTTATTTAACGGCACGGATCTGGCTGGCTGGCAGGGCAGACCGCATTTTGACCCCCGGAAACTGGGGGAAATGATCGACGAAGACCGCAAAGCGAAGATCAGTGAGTGGACAGCGGATGCGAAACAACATTGGACGGTCGAAAACGGAGAACTCGTCAACGACGGTCACGGTGCATACCTTGTGACGAATGATGATTTCGGAGACTACGAATTCCTGCTTGATTACAAGACCGTGCCTCGTGCCGACAGCGGAATCTATTTGAAGGGCACGCCTCAGGTTCAGATCTGGGATTACACGGATCCTGGAAAATTCGGGATCGATTCTGACCTGGGCAGCGGAGGACTTTGGAACAACAGTGCCGGAGCCCCCGGAAAAAACCCGTTCGTGCTGGCTGACAACCCCTTTGGCGAATGGAACACGTTTCGAATTCGCCAACTGGGGGCGCGAACCACGGTCTGGATGAACGGACAGTTGCTGGTCGACAACGCGATCATGGAAAACTACTGGGATCGCAAGTCACCGCTGTTTGCGAAGGGACCGATTGAACTGCAGACACACGGTGGTGAAATTCGGTGGAAAAATCTGTTCGTCCGTGAGATTTTGGCAGACGAAGCCAATCAACTGCTGTCAGCTCATCAGCAGCAGGCCTTCCAGCGGTTGTTCAACGGAAAAGATCTGACTGGCTGGCAGGGCGCTATTGAGAATTATGAAGTCGTCGACGGTGCCATCCGCTGCAAAGCGGGCCACGGCGGAATGCTGCTGACAGAAAAGGAGTACAGCAATTTTATCGTGCGACTGGAGTTCAAGTTGCCTCCCGGCGGAAACAACGGGCTGGCCATTCGTTCTCCTGGCGAGGGTGATCCTGCGTACGCTGCAATGTGTGAACTGCAGGTGCTCGATTCAGAATATGAAAAGTACGCCAACCTTGACCAGCGGCAGTACCACGGATGCGCTTATGGAATGGTCGCCGCACATCGGGGCTTTCTGCGTGAGACCGGGCAGTGGAATTTCCAGCAGGTCACCGTGGACGGCAGCACCATAAGAGTGGAACTCAACGGCAACATAATTCTTGACGCTGACCTGTCAAAGGTGACTGAGTTCATGGCCGAACGACCTCACCCAGGAAAAGATCGCACCAGCGGTTTCTTTGGCTTTGCCGGCCACAATGATCCGGTCGAATTTCGAAACGTGAGTATAAAAGAGCTGGCTCCGCCGCCGGAAAAAAAGGCAGAGTAACTTCTCACGCAGTATGTTTTGGTCCGGAACCGGCGTTCGGGGCCGAGAATCTCAAAACCCTCGGATCCGAAACGTCTAACTAATGCTTAGAACTGCAGCGCTACTGGCGGCGGCATTCGTCGCAACAATTCCGCTGAACGTCTTCACGCCAGCCAGCGCTGCCGACCGGCCGAACATCCTGTTCATCATGTCGGACGACCATACGGCTCAGGCGGTGGGGGCATTCGCCACACTGCTGAAGCCACTGAATCCCACACCGACGATTGATGCCCTGGCGGCCGAAGGCATTTGCTTTGACAACGCTTTCTGCACGAACGCTATCTGTACTCCGTCCCGAGCCTGTGTCATCACCGGTCAGTACGACCACATCAACGGCGTGTTTGATCTGGGGGGACGAATTG
>JAPYTO010000081.1 GCA_029941865.1 Fuerstiella sp.
ACCCCGTTTTCCTCCACCCCGCTAAAAATCAACTGCGGATCACCGATCACACCCTTTGAGGTGTAAGTTCGGATCGGCGACAGGATTGTTCGCAACACCAGAATCTGTCTCGCACCTTCGTGGCTCCAGCGCATCCCGGACTGCTTGAGTCGCTGCGTGAACACCGTCTTGCAGGCGCGTATGGTCAAAAAAGTCATCCGCGATCAAGGGAATATTAAGAATATGGGTCCATCCATATGTTGACGGGTGCGTTGGCAGTTTTGGTGGTCTTGTCAACAGTTGACTCATCGGGTACCGAGACGATAGGGGCCATCCATCTGTTAACGGGTGCGTCGGCAGTTTGTAGAGTATTGGCGGTCCCGTCAACGGTTGGTTCATCGAGACCTGCGATCGCGTCCGTCATTCCGTCCAAACATTTGCTGACGTCTACATGCCACACACCTTCCCACACCTGCCCCTATTTGCCTCGCCGGACTTTCATGGGAGAAGTTCGAACGGACGCTACGGTGATTGCATTGAAGAGATCGACTGGTCACTCGGGCAGATTCTCTCCTGCCTGGAGCGGCTCAAGCTAGTGGAGGAGACGCTTGTGATCTTTACCTCGGACAACGGTTCCAACGGTCGCAACGGTGGGCCGAATCAACCCTTGTCCGGCAGAAAAGGGTCAACGATGGAGGGGGGGGGATGCGCGTGCCGATGATCGCGCGATGGCCGGGGCGAATCGCGGCCGGCGTGACGTGCCGTGAGCTCGCGACGACGATGGATATTCTCCCGACATTCTGTTCATTGACGGAGACACGGCTGCCTTCGAGGAAATTGGATGGCTTTGATATTTCGGCACTCTTATTGGGAACGGAAGGCGCCAAGTCACAGTACAAAGCACTGTATTACTACCGCCGTCGGCAGCTTCAGGCGATTCGGACGGGCGATTGGAAGTATCACCTGCCTTTGAAGGCAACGCACCCGAACTGGGCGTCCCCAGAGAAACCTGGCCCTGGTCGTTCGGGCAAACTCGTCAATCTGAAGAGCGATCTCCAGGAAACGACGGATGTTTCAGCAGCGAATCCCGATGTGCTGCGACGAATGGCCGAATTGATGAGAGAGGCCGTCGAGACCCTGGGCAACGACGACCTACAGGGCAGCGAACAACGTGACGCGAGCACGCTTAGCTCTTCACTTCCGTTGACACTGAAAAAATAACTTGTCACCTCAGACGGGAAAGACACGCACCATAAACGGCATCAATCGTCGCATTTCCTTGAAACACGCCGCCGCGGCGGGAACGCTGATCGTACGCGGCATTGCTGTTGCCGGGGCCATCACGGTTTAGTGTGGGTAAAGATCTAGTCCACCGCAGTAAAAAAGATCGCAGTTTTGTAGTTCTCTTTGTTTCGATAGCCGCCGACTCGGCGCTTGATGGCTTGGATCTTGCTGTTGATTCCCTCTGCCACGGCGTTGGTGATTCCGTGTCTGCAATAACTGACGACGTTCGCCAATCGCTCCTTGATCGTTTGTGCCACCTTCTTCATGGGAGCAAGCTTCGTGTGGATGATGCTGCGGTACCAGTCACGGAAATAGGCAGTCGCCTCAGAGGCGGTTTGGTGATGCCACAGGTCGCGAAGCATTTCCTTGTACGCCCATGCTTTTCCCGTCTGTAACTGCTGTGTGTAGGTCTCATCGAAGAGCGTTTGCTGCTTCTCGGTGAGATTCTCCTGGCTCTTGATCCACAAGAATTTGGTGCCTGTTAATCGCGTGTCGTCGTCATTCTTGAGGTCGCGATGCTCCTGACGCCGCACTTTATCGACTGCTTCGGTGGCCAGTTTCATTACATGGAAACGATCGTGCACAATCTTTTCTTCGGCCAATGGGATGTTTGCTTTGGCGCTTTTGACAAACGCCGCACTCATGTCCATCGCGATCGCTTCAACGGACGTGATCTGCGTCGCTGAAAGCTGGGAAAAACAGGCATCGCCGGCCTCGCTATCATGCCCCTCGCTGATTGCTTCAACCGTACTTCGATCAAGATCGTAGAGCAGCGTGAAATAGCTATGGCCTTTCGCGAACGACTTCTCGTCGATACCGATCCGTGGCATGGGACGCTCTTGTTTGCGAAGTTGCCCACGTTCGACTGCGCGGCGAAGAATATTCCGAGTCTGCTCCCAACCGGTGCCCAGGATCGACTGAGCGCCCTTGACGTTTTGGGTTGCCTGCAGCACGTCGATCGGGAAGCGTTCAAAGAGCAACGTGAATCGGCTTTTTTTTCCGGCCCACGGAACATTGGCTTGCTTGACGCCATGCTCGGGGCACTTCACTCGCGGGACGGCGGCATGGAGCATTGTCTTGAACTGCATTGTGTCTAAGTGCCGCCACTTACGAGGCGGCGTGTGGTCGTAGCAGGCCAATTATTTTTCGCATTCAGGACAGCAGAACTTCGTTTCCTCGGCGTGCTCAACGTGAATATCGACTTGCTGATTACCTGTGTCGAGATTCACGTCAGCGACAAACCAAGGTGACTGAAGACCAAGAATCTGTTGGTGAAACTCTTTCTCTTGCACGGCCGTTCTCCTTGATGGAGAATTCTACCGAACCCACAAACTTCCGCGATGGACCAAAGAAATACGATCGAATGATGAAGCCCAGACACGAACTCAAACGCGATATCCTGATAGGACTTACATAAAACTACGTGCCATTCGTCGAAGCGTCCTGAGTCAGTAACTGCGTTTCGGCACCCCGTCTCGTTTACTGCCTCCAACGGGATGCGCTAGCAAAAGTGACAATAACTGGCCCGTCGGTGTGTGGTAACTGTCCGTATCTCCAGCGCAGGACCCGGAATTGCATTGGTCCCTTCCTCTGCCATGATGATCCTGCCGGGGCTGACGACGCGCATCCCGAAACGCCACACCAGCGGCCTCATCTTTCTGATCCATGAGTGACTGCTTCGCATCCGACGACAGGTCCGGACAGTCGGAAATCATGCTGCGACTGCCGATGACGCCGGTCGGACGGGGCTCTCAGCGACGCAGGACGAGCGTGCCGACGTTGCCAGAGTCCAACATGCCGGAATCCTTCACCCAGTATCTGTGAATCTGTGTCGCTGTTGAACGAATTTGCATCGATGAGTCTGGTCCTGGGGGACCGCTCGCGGTTATCTTCCGTGGACGCAATGTCTGTTGTGGTGTCATCTGCCTGCGTCCTGGCTGTGACCAGAACGTACAGGCGATACACTTCCGGGCGTCCGTTCGAAACATGGATTGAGCTGGGTAAGACTGATATTTGAATTGAGGGCACTGTCCTCGTGACCGATTAAACGCTTCGTGTCACTTTTGGGTATTGTTTCGGGGTTGGGGATAGAATGAGAATCAATAAGGCCGTCATTACGGCGGCGGGGGAATATCACTCCAATCTGCCGCTGCAGAGTGTCGTCGACCGCAGCGGTAATCGCCGCACGGCTCTGCGTTGCACGCTGGATGAAGTGGTGGAAGCGGGAATTCAGGAAATCGCTGTGATCGTCCGACCGGGACAGTCGGCCCCATATCTTTCGGCGGCGGAATCACATGCATCGCGACTTGTGTTCTTCGAACAGGACAACCCGCGGGGCTACGGAGACGCAATACTGCGGGCAAGTGACTTTGTCGGCGACGAGGCCTTTCTGCACCTTGTCTCAGACCATCTCTATGTGAGTCGCAGCGGCACTAGTTGTGCTGCTCAATTGTGCGAAGTGGCCGCACGGCACGAATGTGCTGTCTCCGCAATCCAGCCAACTCGTGAGAACGAGATCGTATTCTTCGGCACTGTCGGAGGTACCCCGATCGCTCAACACGATCGACTGTATGAAGTCACGACGGTCGTCGAGAAGCCCACGCCAACCATTGCCGAACAGGAACTGATTGTCGCCGGTCAGCGAGCTGGCCACTATCTGTGCCTGTTCGGCATGCACGTTCTGACGCCGGCAGTTGTGAAGCTGCTACGGAGTAATCTCGACTCCTCGGAACCCGACCAGACCGTTGACCTGACGTCGTCGCTGAATCAGCTGGCTCAGTCAGAACGGTACCTCGCGTTTGAGGTGGATGGGACGCGGCACAACATCAGCTATAAATACGGACTTACCCTTGCCCAGTTGGCAATCACGTTGGGAGGCGATGATCGCGATCTGATGCTGACCGAACTGGTGAATCTGCTGGCCCGGCAATAAAGATCACTGTATACCTGACAACTTGCACTCGTTCTGATAACGCCGCGTCATGACTAATCTGCTGCAGGTGATCACTTCTCATGATCCCGCGATTCGCAATCTTTCCCTGGACCGTTGCTGCCGCGGACTATCCGCCGATCAGTTGATGTCGCAATGTGCGGAACTGGATCAGTTCCGTCGTCATCGCGACAATCTGTACGAACGCGTACGCGCCCTGTTCTTTCTGCACGCCATCTATCGTTTTCAGCTGCCCGCACAGCTGGTCGGGCGGGAAACCGGAATTATACCGTTCAGCGGCTACGAACAGTTACTGGGACGTCGTTTTCCGGAAGCCATTGATACATTTCTGAATGCACAAATGGCCAGTGGCCCGACAGTGACGTTGGCCAGTGCATTGGCCGAAGCGTATCACCGCATGGCATTTCAGACGCTCGCCAACCAGGTTCGGCGCAGTGTGCGCACGGTGAAGGGCAATCAGTGGATGTTTCGGACAGGGCATCCGGCAGACGTACCTCTGCGGATCCGACCGGAACTGCTGCAGATCGATCCGCGCATTGGCTGCTTCCCGACGCTCCGGGAACGTACGGCCGTGCGGATGGATTTTACGCACAGTGCGTGGAGCGACATTTTCTTTCTGGGAATGGATTTCCCTGAAGGCGCGCAGGTCATCAACGCCAGTGTCGATCTTGCGGTTCGAGGCAAACATGCGGCGCCGGAACCTCCCATCGACTGTAGTCTGCGAGTCATTGACGAACCGGTGCTGCGGCTGGTCAGCATCGATCTGGAATCCAAAGTCGACATTCATGACATCAGCGAAGTCTTCGACTTCGGCCGTGATTATTTGGGACTGCTGAAAGCGGCCGTCATCGCTGCCGGCCTGATTCCACCGGGTATGGAGGGCTGTGGCGCTCCTGTGTCTGATGTGTTTTCACGAATGATCGGAGCGGGCAAAGGACTGGAGGTTGTCAGTCGTGTGAACGACATCCCCAAAGGATCTCGTCTGGCAGTCAGCACAAATCTGCTGGGCTCACTGATTTCCATGTGCATGCGTGCCACGGGGCAGGTTTCGCAGTTGACCGGGGCATTGTCCGAATCCGATCGAAGGGTTGTTGGGGCACGTGCGGTCCTGGGGGAATGGATTGGCGGCTCGGGTGGAGGCTGGCAGGATTCGGGCGGAGTGTGGCCGGGAATCAAGTTGATTCGAGGAGCCGTCGCGACAGAATCAGACCCTGAGTTCGGAATTAGCCGTGGTCGCCTGATGCCGCAGCATTCGATTTTCGACCACGACACAATAACGCCGGACACCCGCGAACAGTTGCAACAGAGTCTGGTGCTGGTGCATGGAGGAATGGCTCAGAATGTGGGTCCGATTCTGGAAATGGTCACCGAAAAGTACCTGCTGCGGAGTGAGAAGGAATGGGCCGCCAGGCATGACGCAATCGGACTTCTGGATGACGTGGTCAGTGCCTTGAAACGTGGCGACATTGCGGCCGTTGGTCGGGCGACGGACCGAAACTTCGCGGAACCATTGCAGACGATCATTCCCTGGTGCTCGAATGCGTATACAGAGGAATTGATTCGCCGGTGCCGAAGTAAGTATGCCGACAGATTTCACGGATTCTGGATGCTGGGTGGCATGTCCGGCGGCGGCATGGGATTCATCTTTGATCCGGCGGCACGCAGTGAAGCACAGGACTGGCTGCAGGGGATGATGCTGAGCGTCAAACAGAACATGCAGGATCGAATTCCGTTCGCCATGGACCCTGTGGTGTACGATTTTGCCATCAACGACAATGGCACGTTTGCCGAATTCCGCGTGGATTCAGACATGCCGAAAGGATATCGTTCGTTGATCGTGCCGGATTTGTTGCGGCAGAAAATCAGCAGCCTGTCGCCGATGAGACGACGTGAGCTTGAGCAGACGGGCGACTACTGTCGCGACGAGACTCAGGGCAGTGAACTGGCCCATCAGCTGTTGAATCGAATCCTGCCCGGTTCTGGCAGTGCCGATGATTCCGCCAGCAGTCTTGAGACACTACTGGCAACCAACGGATTTGATGCGACTGCTCACGACCAGCTGCGCGAAGATCTGCTGTCCGGCCGCCTTGGCCTTTCTCAGAACAGACTCGCAGCATCAGTGAAGATTGAAGACGTCACCGATGACGACGTCTTTGATGCTCGCCGAGACATTACGGCGGAGCAGACAGAACTTGGCCGTGCCGCGTTGTCTGATGGAAAGGTAGCAGTTGTCTCGTTGGCGGCAGGTGCCGGTAGTCGCTGGACGCAGGGTGCCGGAGTGGTCAAAGCGCTGAATCCATTCTGCCGAATGGGCGGCCGGTTTCGCTCTTTTCTGGACGTGCATCTGGCAAAAAGTCGGCGAACAGGTCACGAAGTTGGCACGGCACCACTCCACGTGGTCACCACGGGATATATGACAGACGCTCCTATCCACAGCGAAATCAAAATGCTGTACGGGGAACACAACGTGTTCGTTTCCAAAGGTGCCACGGTAGGACTAAGGATGGTTCCAACGGTCCGGGACCTTAACTTTGCGTGGGAGGAAATGCCTCAGCAGATGCTGGACGAACAGCAGGAAAAAATGCGTGCCAGCGTTCGCGGAGCACTGGCCAAGTGGGCGCGTGCATCCGGTGAGGCTTCCGACTACACAGAAAATCTGCCGTCGCAGTGCATGCATCCCGTCGGCCATTGGTACGAGATTCCCAACCTGCTGCTGAACGGCACACTGCAGACGTTGCTGGAACAGCGACCACAACTGCAGTACCTCCTGCTGCACAACATCGATACGCTCGGGGCGAATCTCGATTACGGAGTGCTGGGGGCGCATATCCAATCAGGAGCGGATCTTTCCTTCGAAGTGATCAGTCGTCGTCTGGACGATCGTGGCGGCGGACTGGCGCGAGTTGACGGCAAGGTCAGATTGGTGGAAGGCCTTGCGATGCCGCGTGAAGAAGACGAATTCCATCTGTCGTATTACAACACGCTCACAACGTGGATTTCCATTGATCGGCTGCTGAGTATCTTTGCGTTGGAACGCACCGACCTGGGCGATCAGACGAAGGTTGACGCTGCGATTCGAGAACTGGGACGACGCATGCCGACGTATATCACTCTGAAAGATGTCAAGAAGCGTTGGGGACGGGGACAGGAAGACGTCTTTCCTGTGTCACAGTTTGAAAAACTGTGGGGCGACATGACAACGTTGCCGGAGGTCGACTGTCAGTTCATCGTCGTTCCCACGCAACGCGGACAGCAGCTGAAGGACCCTGCTCAACTGGACGGCTGGCTGCGAGATGGATCCGCGGCATACGTGGAATCACTTGTTCGCTGGGAGTAACGTGATCAGTGGATGCTTGGGTCAGCATCCTGACTGCCGTCTGCGTGCAGAAATCGAAAGTCGCAGCCAATGTCAGCCTGAGTCGTTTCGTCGAAGTACAGCTTTCCGTAGCCGCGAGTAAAGCGGTGTTCCGGCTGTTTCCAGTGCGATTTTCGCGACGCGAGCTCTTCATCACTGATTTCCAGTTTCAACTGACGCGCATCGACGTCCAGCGAAATCATGTCGCCGTCCTGCACGAAGGCCAGCGGCCCACCGACAAAGGATTCCGGGGCGACGTGCAGTACACACGCACCATAGCTGGTGCCGCTCATACGCGCGTCACTGATACGGAGCATGTCCCGCACACCCTGCTCGAGCAGATATTTTGGAATTGGCAACATACCCCATTCCGGAATCCCGGGGGCACCCAGCGGTCCGGCATTCTGCAGCACGATCACGTGATCTTTGGTCAGGTTTAACGACGGATCATCGATGCGTGCCTTGAGATCCGGATAGTCGCTGAACACGACGGCCGGCCCGCGGTGCTTGTGTAATTGCGCCTCCGCTGCGGAAGGCTTGATGACAGCACCGTCCGGACACAGATTACCTCGCAGCACGGCCAGACTGTTCTTTTCGCAGATCGGATTGCTGCGTGTGCGAATCACATCCTCGTCGTAGACCTCGGCATCTTTGATCGCCTCACCCAGCGTATGTCCGGCGACGTTCGGGGCGTCAAGTTTCAGCAGGTCATCGATCTGTGCCAACAGCCCCCGCAACCCACCCGCGTCGAAAAAGTCACCCATGACGTATTTGCCGGCCGGTCGAAGGTTGCCGACGACAGGAGTGATCTGTGAGATTTCGTCGAAACGTTCCAGCGTCAATGGCACCTGAGCACGTCCCGCCATGGCCATCAGGTGGACGATGGCATTCGTGGATCCGCCCATTGCCATCAACGCCGTGATGGCATTGTCAAAAGCGTCTTCGGTGAGGATGTCCGTCGGCTTGACGTTGAACCACGCCAGTTCGACGGCCTGTCGACCGGTAGCCGAAGCCATGCGTGGATGTGACGAGTGAGTCGCAGGCACGGATGCCGCCCCCGGCAGGGTCATGCCCATGGTCTCGGCGATGGACGTCATTGTCGACGCGGTTCCCATGGTCATGCAATGCCCCGGCGAAGCGGCAATGTGATCCTCCAGTTCGCACCATGCCTCACACCCCAGTCGCCCGGCTCCGCGTTCGGCCCAGTACTTCCAGACGTCGCTGCCACTGCCCAGCTGATCACCTCGCCATGAGGTCTTGTTCATGGGCCCGCCCGGCATGAAAATCGCCGGAATATCAGCGCTGAGTGCTCCCATCAGCAGCGCCGGCGTTGTCTTGTCGCAGCCACCCATCAGCACGGCCGCATCAATCGGGTAGGTTCGCAGAACTTCTTCGGCCTCCATCGCCAGGAAATTGCGGTAGTACATCGACGTCGGCTTCATGAAGGTCTCAGACAGTCCCATCACCGGCACTTCCACAGGAAAACCGCCGGCCTGCCAGATGCCGCGTTTAACCTCTTCCACGCGTTGCTTGAAGTGAGCGTGACAGCTGATCAGATCGTTCCAGGTATTCAGAATGCCAATGACGGGCTTATCTTCGAATTCCTCCGTACCGAAACCGGACTGCTTCTGCCGTGACCGATGGCCGAAGGAGCGGAGATCGTCGGGGCCGAAATAACGATAGCTGCGAAGTTGCTCGGGCGTGCGTTTGGTGCGTGAGAACATTATTTGGACGATTGTGTTATCTGGTAGGAACTGGGTCAGTCATGGCTCGACGGGTTTCACAACACGTCCTGAGCAACAGACATGACGAGTTTACCTGCCCACGCAGGACTTGACTACCACGACGACACGGGCTGCGTTTGCGGGCGTGACGACGAGGCAGAACTGTCGACGACGCAGTTCTGTCGACGTGAAGGTGATGTGCCAATGTTCGAACTCGAGTTTCTTCATTCCACAGTTCTGACGCATCTGTGTCGTGCGAACGGAACTGAGCACACTGAGCCTCGGTGAACCTCACTGCCGCCGTTAACTGTCACAGTACCGCGCTGTGAGAATCTTCAGCTGGCTCGCGCTTGCGTGATACTGTCGAAAACTCCGGGGACAATGCCGTCACGTCTTGTGAGGCCCACGTTGCCAGCATTGAATCTTGAGTCTGACCAACAAAAAAACGCGAAGTGGGTGGAAATCCCCGCTCGCGTTCCTGCCCGACCCGCAGGGATTACCTGGCCCCCCTCACCTTTAACTGTATCTTTGTTCACTATCTCCTGTCTTAACATTTCCGCGAGGGCAAACCAACGCTGGTTTCAGTTTGGCACGTCTCTTACTGGCCGGTAAAGACACCATGGGGAAGACCCACATTTGCATGCTCATTGGTCGAGACTATTCTTAGAAATCGTTTTGCCACCCTCAATGATTTCACCTCAGGATGTACAGCAAATGAGCACACAGACGATCGCATCTCCGCGTATCACATGGGAACAGGATTATGAACAACGAGTCAATCCGAAGTTGATGACGGGACTCCTTAGAAGCTCAATCCCCGTTCTGGAACACTCCGATTGGCGGATCGAAAAAGTGGAAGACGGGTTCTGTCAATCGGTCCTGCCGCTCAATTCGCCGACAACCAATCAACATGGAACACATCAAGCGGCCCTGATTTCTCTGTCCGCGGACTACACCGGTGGCTTGGCGCTGGAGTCGCTGGGATCGCTGTTCTGGAACCCAGCATCGATCTCTGCCCTGCCGGAAGATGAAATGAGCATTGGGTTGGCCGCGTCCTTGCCGGTCCTGCACACGGATTCGTTTGTTCCCGGACTCGGTGGCGGTTCCAGCAGAGCGGAACCAGGCGTCACGCCACTGCCTAATGTTGGGCTGGTTCACCGACCGATGGATTCGGCCACGACTTTTGGACTGGGAATCTTTTCCGCCGCAGGATTTCGCACAAATTTCCCCGCCAGTTTGACCAACCCCGTCTTCACCCCACAGTCGAACACCGTCGGTGTTCCTGGAGGACTTGGACAGGTTTACACGGAAGCCGCGTTCCTGCAGGTGATTCCAACAGTTTCGTGGCAGGTGACAGATTCTACCTCGGTCGGAGTCGGCCCCACGATCACGCTGGGAGATATGACCATTGCCCCGTTCGTTTTCAATGCCCCCAACGACGCCGACGGCAGCGGAGCCCCGCGGTATTCATCCGGACACGGCACTCGTACTCACTGGGGAGCCGGCGTGCAGGCAGGCGTTTATTACAAAGGCCTGGACTACTGGCATCTGGGGGCTGACCGTCAAGAGTCCTCAGTGGATGGAAACGTTTCGGTACAACACCGAAGACGAACTGGGACTTCCCGTAAAACAGACGTTGGATCTGGACCTTCCCATGGTGATTTCTGTGGGCACAGCGTGGTCCGGTTGGGAAGGATTGGTTATTGCCACGGACATACGCTACTACGATTATGAGAATACTGCCGGATTTGAGGGCAGCGGATTTCGTCCCGATGTCTCCGTCGCAGGAGTCGGCTGGGACAGTATAATTTCGGTTGCCACGGGAGTTCAGTATGAGATCAATCCGGACCTGTTGTTAAGAGGGGGATACACGTTCAATGAAAACCCGATTCCCGACAGCCAGACATTCTTCAACATCGGCGCTCCGTTGTTCTACCAACACGAACTGCACGTTGGCATGTCATACCGGCTGACAAAGCGGCTGTGGCTGAACTTCGCCTATACGTATTACTTTGAAAACGAAATCTCGGGCCCCGTAATGACACCGGCGGGGGCGATCCCTGGCTCAAGCGTGACCAGTCGGGAAACAGTGCACATTGCGGATATTGGTTTTACCGTGCGGTACTAAGCAGTCAAACGGCTGCGGTTTCACTGTCGCGTGCGTCATCACAAACAGCGGAATCAGGACGCCCACACATCGTGGATTGCTGATTGTGCATGTGACGATGTAAGTCGTTCCGGCAAAAGACAGATGCCTGTCTCAATCCGTGACAACACCTTCGGACGCCATATCGATCCCGCTGTCCCGACGGCTCACAAGTCTTTCATCGCGTAGTATCCTGCGGCGGAGAGGCTGCACAGAAATTTTCGAGTTTCCGTGTACCGAGCGAATCCCATATCGGCCATGAACGAATTGGTCGCCTTCTTCATTTGATCGGCGGTTGCACGAATCTCGCCGGCCGTTTTCTGGTCAGGTCCGTTTTCAGCCATGTCGGACAACGCAGATTCGATCCTGTTCCGTCCCTTGCCAAACTCTTCTCTCAGCAGGCTCTTTGGCCAACTGATTTTGCCAGTGGCGACATCAAACTGGTCGGCGTCGAGTCGTGGATACAGGTCCGACGGCAGCCTTTCCGCACGAGCCAGGTTTCGGGCGCGGCGTTCCCAGCGTTCGTCGTCCTGTTTGGCCTTCCTCGCATCAATCGCTTTGCGCTGTTCACGCCGCATGTCGTTGTAGAGGGCCTTATTCTTCAGATATTGTTCCTGCGCCTGTTCCTGCGCCAGCGGCGATGGTCTCGGTGACCAGCCACTGCCAGTGCTGCCATACGCGGAATAGGCATAGACGGGCGGGAATCCATAATAACTACCGTAATTGTAGTAGCCTCCATAAGACAGGTAGCTGTAACCGATCGGAACATCAAACGTGAAGGTTGCGCCGCTTTGTGCCGGAGAATGAAAACGCCAGGCATGCCTGTCCATCGTGCGTTGACTGGGCGGTTGAGCGGCGGCGGAGCCAACAACCAACAACGTGATCAGCGCTGTGATTGCCGCCACGAACCAACGAAACCTGATCATGTGATTCCCCTTCGAAACGGAGAGTCTATACACGCTTGAAGTTTGCTACGAGCATCTGCAATCACTCCCCGTGACATGGTGACTGGCGACCGGTTTGCTTAAGTTTCCTGCCGCAGATCAGCATCGGGAGACGGCGTCGATTTCGCCGTTCAATTATACCGGTTCAGTCCTGCTGGCCAGCACGAACACGCGGGACCGTGGATGATTTCCAAAATTCTATACCATCCCAGTTGAGCACGTCACCCCAGCCAGCCATCTAAAAACGACGTGGATCGCGCCAGCCGGGCCATGATGTTCGCCTTTCAGTCAATCAGCCTCCGCTGTGGGCCGTTTCACCCCTTGTGATCGCGAGTCCGTCTGTGCAACCTGACACGGTGACGACTGGCAGGAACGCGGGGCGGTGCCCACGCGGTTAAACGATCTGTTCAAACGTCGGCGCATCAAGCGTCGCTTAACCTCGTGCCCATCGGGCCACGTTCCGGTCGTACAGCAATCAGCGCGTTCCAACGGGGACAGATTGAATGGCATTTCGGATGAACGCCGGCCGGTCTGTGGTGATGGAAAACGCTCCAAGGTCAGCAAACTGCCGGGCCGGGGCGACGTCGTTGACCGTCCAGACATGAAACTCAAATCCGGCGGCGCGAACGGAATTGACGAAGGCGTGGTCAATGACGTTCAAATTCCCATTCGTTCCCAGTCCCGTTGCTCCGGTACGTGCAAGGATCTTCAATACATCATGCTGAGATGGCTTCCATGCACTCTGTTTGGTCTTCTGTTTGTACCCGGTCAGCCAGTTGACATCGTATTCCGGCATCAACTTGCGGGATTGCGTCACCACGGTTTGGTCGAAGCAGATGATGACAATCTGTTCCGGCTTCAGACCGGACGCTGCGAGTTGCGGCTTCATCAGTGGAAGAATCTCAGGACCACACTTAATCTCGACGAATATTTGCTTGCCGTCCGGGACCGTGGCCAGTACCTGTTTCAACGTGGGAATGCGTTCAGCGGAGTATCGTTGATGTTTCCATGTTCCCACGTCGAGCTTTTGCAGCTCGTCCAACGTCGATTTGGCGACGGTCAGTTCGGACTGTTTCGGAGCAACTCGTATGGTCGTTCTGTCATGAATGCAGACGATCCGATCGTCACTTGTGACGTAGAAGTCTCCTTCGATGGCATCTGATTGTTTCTCCCACGCCAATCGAAACGCTGCCAGCGTGTTTTCAGGAGCGTCGTATGACGATCCTCGGTGAGCAACGATCAGCTGCCCATTGGCAGTCGCCGCACTGAATATGGACAGAAAAGACAGCAGAGTCAGGGAAACGTTGCGCAAAATTGGCTCCTTGGTGTTTAGAGAATGTTTTAAAGCAGAGGTTCGTATTGGGGGGGGCGGGGTGCGAGCAAGGAACGAGTGAAACGCGAGAGCCGGCAGTGCCGGTTGGATTCTCCTTCACAGGCTCAGTCCAGCGCCGGCCACCCAGCCGACGTCGAGGGGTGTCAAACCCGCCGACGGTCGCTGGCGTCTGGCGTGACGGCAATTCCTGTTCAGGATCCTGAGATGCAGAACAGGTGTTGGGCACCGCGAATGAACAGTTCGTCATCCACCGGTGCTGGCGTCGCATCCACGGTTTCACCGACCGAATTCGTGGCCACGATTTCAAACGTGTCAGAGTCTTTGATGACCACCGTGGTCCCGTTGCGAGCGGTCAGATAAACATGACCGGCAGCAGCGATGGGAGATGCGTAAATCGTATCCAGACCGGGCACCCGCGTTGCTCCGAAAAGTGGCTTGCCCGTGGCGGCATCAACGCACGTCAGCACGCCCGACTTTGCCTTGTGAAAATACAGTCGTCCGGAGGAGAGCAAGGGAGATGCGATGTCCGGAGTGTAACGCCCAATCGTCCAGACCACGTCGTCAGTTCCTTCGATATCCCCACGACCACTTGGGCGAAACGCGCCCAGAAATGAGCCCTTATGACCACTTCCAATAAAGACCAGCCCCCCGTCCGCGACGGCGGACGCGACCGGCCGTTCTGTTTGTCCACCGCAGCGCCAGAGCTCCTTGCCCGTCTCCAGGTCGTAGGATCGGGCGTTGGTCTGTCCGTTCATAACGACCTGCTTCCTGCCATCGTGTTCGATCACCAGAGGCGTCGCCCAGCAGGTTGGTTCGTCGCGTGGGGTCATCCAGATGGTTTCCCCGGTCAGCTTGTCCAACGCGGAAATCGACGACTGTCCTTCGTGGTCCCACGGAACAATGATTCTGTCGTCCACCAGTGTGGGTGAGCTGCCTTCGCCAAAACTGTTTCGCGTTGACATTTTTTCGAGATCGTCGCGTTTCCACGTCAGCTTTCCATCCATCGTGTAACAGTACAGTCCACGTGAGCCGAAGGACGCGTAGAGATGCTGTCCATCGGTACAGGGCGAAGCCGCTGCAAAGTTGTTTGTCGAATGGGTGGCCTCATGCGGTTTTGCTTCCGCAGCGACTTGTTTCCACAACTCCTTCCCTGTGGCACGGTCAAAACAGAACACCGTGAACTTCAGCATCTGCAGTGGTGCACCACCACGTCCACCTCGGCCCCGACTTCGACTGGATCCCGACTGCCTGCGTTGGCGTTCGGATTGCTGGTTCGGTACTGGCGTTGCGGTCGACTGACGCGCGGCCTGAGGGCGTTCAGTCGACGCGGGAACTCCGGAAACAACGTAGACTTTGTCTTCCCAAATTACCGGAGACCCCGATCCCTGACCGGGAATCCTGACCTTCCATTTGACATTCTTAGTGCTGCTCCACTCCGTGGGCGGAGTAGCATTGTCCGCAACGCCATTGCCGTGGTCACCGCGCCAGTGACTCCAGTTATCGGCAAACGCAGCATGTCCACAAGTCAGGACCAATATCAGGGTAGGCAAAGAACGGTTTCGCACGCTTGTCTCCATGATTTACTGTTGAAGTCGATTTGCTGGACGCACGACAGCGTTTTACGCTTATTCGTGGTCACGAAAGACGTGTTCCTGCCCGAGAAACGGCAGTGCCCACCAGCCGTAATGGTTCACGGGAAAATGTGAAGGGCTCAGATGGGCCTGAGATCGTAGTCGCCTGAAGGCATGTTAACGATGTGACGATCTCGAGGCGAACAACGTTCCTGGCCGGACAACACCACCGAACGCCGAAGGTTCCGTCGTTTTTCCCAGGAACTCTGGCTGGCATGGGAATGCCCCGCTATCCGTTGCTGCGGTCGCTCGCTCCCACGTGAATGGGGTAACTCAATTTTCTTCGACTGAGGCCGAAACGTCGGCGTCGGGGCCGGGGCCGGACCAGATTGCCGTGTTGATCGCGAAATACTTGTTAACGAACGGCGGTTTCTTTCGACTGGCGTACCAGATGCGGAATGATCCATCATCGTTACGAAGGACCGACTGACTGGTCGTGTAGTGCGATTCCCAGGGACGACCGGGATCCGGCGTCAGCACTGGGCTGTGAGAGTTCCGGTACCAGCGCAACCCATCCACACTGGCCGCCACGCCAATCGCAGTCGTATTCCGTCGCTGCGACCAATAGCTGCCGTACCACATCACGTAAACGCCGTCGACACGCAGGACGGTCGGATAGAAGATGCGGGACTTTTCCCACGTGGCTTCCGGTTTAAGAACCGGATCAGAATACACCTGCCACCGCCGGCCGTCGTCGCTGGTTGCGTGTCGGAAGACCCAGGTTTCACCGGACACATCGGTGTACCACATGCGGTACCGGCCGGCTTCCTTAAGAATCGTCGGCGAGTACACATGATCCAGCAAGGGCTTTGATGGAGTATCCCAATGCACGCCACCGATACTTTGAGTTTCATACAGAGCGTGATGTCCGGTCCCGCCGGAAAAGTGAGTGGAGCTGAACCACATTCGCAGCTGGCCGTCCTCCCTCACCGCAGAACCATCAGAATTGCGCAGCAGTGTGGTTGTCAGCACGGAATGCTTGTCGTCCCCAAATTCGAATACCGGATTGGAGGGGTGTTTCCGAAACACGCGACCGTCCGCACTGGTCGCCAGCCCAAGATTGAACACACGTTTGGCAACCGTTCCGGTCGAACCGTTGTACCACAAGTGATATGTATCATCGAGTTTCGCGACGCACGGGGCGAACATGTGCGTGTCGTCGAATTCACCCGCATTGCCCAGCCGTAGAACGGGGCCCGTGGTGTCGCGTTTCCATTTCTGCGGCTGCAGCCACTTTTGTAGTTGCTGTGGAACCTGGTTCGTTGTTTTCGGTTCCTGGGCGGCGGTGTGTACGCACGTCAGAGCTGCGAAGATGACGCACAGTGAAGTGGTCAGAGCTATTTGGCGGTGCAATCGATTCTGCATTCCGGAATCTCACTCATCAGTTGCGTATGACTGCCGACGAACATCAGGCTTGTGAAACAACACATGTTCGTGTTCGGAACAGCAATACGTGGATAGATATTCTACGAAAAGACTTCCTGGATGACTTCGCCGCCGAACACGGTCGGTATCTCATCCCGATTGTTGTGATTCCAGGACAAGCGATGCTGGTCGATCCCGAGGGCGTGCAACAACGTCGCGTGCATGTCCGCGGGAGCCAGAGGACGTTCGACCGGGACATAACCAAGTTCGTCGGTCGCACCGATGATGCGGCCACCTCTGACGCCGCCTCCCGCCAGCCACATCGTGTAGCCGGCGGGCGAATGGTCTCGACCTCGACTGCTACCCGTGCGTGTGCCTTCGATCGTTGGCGTTCGGCCGAATTCTCCGCCCCAGACAATCAAAGTCGATTCCAGCAGACCTCGCTGTTTAAGATCCCGGATGAGCGCCGCGATGGGCCTGTCTGTGCGTGCGCCGCCCTTTAAATGATTTGACTGCAGGCTGCTGTGAGCGTCCCAGCCTCCATTTCGAAGCTGGATGCAGCGGACACCGCGTTCCACAAGTCGTCTTGCCAACAGGCAGTGCGTTCCGAATTCGGAGGTGGTTTTATCGTCCAGTCCGTACATCTGGCGGGTGTGATCGGACTCGCTGGCGATGTCGAACACTTCCGGGGCAGAGGCCTGCATGCGATATCCAAGTTCATACGACGCAATGCGAGCTTCCAGTTCAGAATCGGGTCCCTGCCGTGCAAGATGGCGGCGGTTCATTTCGTTGATGAAGTTCAGTTGCTGGCGGCGGCTCGCTTCTGTGTATCCGCCTGGCATGTCCGTGTACGGCACTCCTTTATTTCCGTCCACCAGAGTCCCCTGGTACCGCGCCGGCAGAAAGCCGGCTCCCCATCCCGGCAACTGAGGAACGGGACCGGTCACATTTGACAGGAACACCATGAACCCCGGCAGATTCTTTGTCTGGCTGCCGAGACCGTAGCTTGTCCACGCGCCGATGCTGGGACGATCTCCGACACCAGTTCCGGTCAATGCAATGCATTCCCCGGGGCCGTGCACGGGCACACGGTGATTCATCGATCTGACAACACACAGCTCGTCCACCATCTGCGCCGTGTGTGGATACAGACTTGATACAGGAATGCCGCTGTCGCCATACTGTCTGAAACTGAATGGAGACGCGAACAGCTTCGAATCAACTCCGGAACGAGGAATGTTGGGTATGGTCGATGCGATGGATTCCGGGACCCGCTGTCCATCCAGTTTTCCCAGAGCCGGCTTCGGATCAAACGTATCCGTCTGTCCCGGCGCACCGGACATAAACAGGAAGATGATGCTCCTGGCAGTCGGTGTGTGATGAGCCGCGGGCGCGGTCAGAACACCTTGTTCACCCGCGCTGCTCTGTTCCTGCATCAGCGACATCAACGCCAGCGAACCAAAGCCCAACGCACTTTCATGCAGCATTGTTCGGCGGTCTGTGTTCATGCGTGTTTCCATTGTGGCACGGAATTGTTCCTTACAGCAGTTTTCAAAATCACGCCTTCGTTCTGTAGCGGAATTCGCCAGGAATTTCGGCAGTGACTCAATTCATTACACCGTCAGGTGAGCCGCCGGGCGCTAGCCGCGGGTTCGTTCGAGAAACCGGCGTCTGGCCGCTCACGCCAGGGGCTACTTAACTTCAAAAACAGAATCCCGTGTACCGTCTGATCACGGGATGTAGACGAACTCGTTCAGGTTCAATAGTGCGTGACACAGTTGCATGAGTGATTGACCTTCGAATTCGGCGTTCATGATCTTCTGCGCGAGTGCTAATTCGTCGGCATCGGGTTTACGCGACAATGTGCGCATGAACGCAAATTCGATTTGTTGATCAATGTCGCTGGCGGATGCAACTACAGCATTCACCAGCGCGGTCGCACGCTTCGCCATGAACTGACTGTTGAGCATGAACAAAGGCTGTAGCGCGACGGTCGATACGGATCGTCGAGAGCAGCTGGCGATGCCCGTGGGAGCATCAAACATGCCCATCATCGATGGCATGCTGCTGCGTTGCTGAAACAGATAGATTGTGCGTCGAAGTTCTGCTTCCTCACGTTCCGGCGGAATGCTGGTGCCTCCCACAGAACGATCGAGTTCCCCAGTCGCCACCAGCACAGAATCACGAATGACTTCCGCTTCCAGTCGTCGTCGTGGCCAGCACCAGAGCAGTCGGTTGTCGACATCGATCGCCGCGTTGGCAGCGTTGTGTTTTCGCTGCTGTCGATAGGTACTGGACATCACAATCCGGCGATGTATGTGTTTTGTGCTCCAACCGTTGTTCATTAACTCGCTGGCCAGCCAGTCCAACAGCTCCGGATGAGTTGGTCTGGCGCCCTCGACACCAAAGTCACTGGGAGTCGCCACCAGTCCTCGCCCGAAGTGATACTGCCAAAGTCGATTGACCCAGACTCTCGAAATGAGCGGGTTCTGCGGATCGGCCATCCAATCTGCGAGTGCCGACCGGGGTCGATCACCAAGTGAACGTGGAGTCGCGCCGAGGACTTCCGGCCAGCCGTTGGCGATGACGGGGCCGGGATTGCCAACGTCACCCCGAATCAGCATTCTGGCTTCGGCGATCTTCAGGTCTGTCGGACGCCACGGAATTGGCCGACGGTTCACAACGGAATAGCGTTTGATTTCCGGATCGCCTGACTCGGCGGACAGATAGCCCCACGTGTGCGGCTCGCTGGTGGGCTGGAACAATTTCTTCTTCGCCAGCGACTTTACTTCCCTCACGTAGAAGTCGTACGCGCGTTTCGGAATCCATTTGTCAACGTCCGTCGGATTGTCAATGCCCGGTTCACGCAGCGACAGGTTGCCCAGCTGTCCTTTCACGAAGAACGCCTGCAACTGATAATAGTCTCTCTGGCTGACGGGATCGAACTTGTGATTGTGGCACTGAGCACATTCCAGCGTCAGCCCCAGCATCACACTGCCCGTCGCGTTGACGATGTCCACCATGACATCATTGCGTTGAATGTCGTCATCTTCCTGATTGCCACTGATGCGGGCCGCCGCCAGAAATCCGGTGGCGATCAGGTTTTCATCCGAATACGGCTGCAGCTCATCACCCGCCAATTGCTCCTTCAAGAAGCGATGGTACGGCTTGTCGTTGTTGAAGCTGTTGATGACATAGTCGCGATATCGCCATGCGTACGGTCGCACAAAGTCGTGCTGGTAGCCCTGGCTTTCAGCCCACCGCGCCAGGTCCAGCCAGTAGCGTCCCCAGCGTTCGCCATAGTGCGGGGAAGCAAGCAACTGCTCCACCAGCGTTTCGTATGCCGCTGGTGATTGGTCGTTAAGAAATTCGTCGACCTGTTCCCATGTCGGTGGCAGTCCGATCAGGTCAAGATACAACCGCCGCACCAGTGTCCCGCGCGATGCCGCCGGAGCAGGATGCAAACCCGCCTGGACATGAGCCCGTTGGATGAAGGCATCAACCGGAGTGCCGATCCAGTCAGCCGTTTGTACGGACGGCACATCGGGGCGGACGATGGTTTGAAATGCCCAGTGATCTGATTTACGACGAGGTGTGGGCAGCAGTTTGTCGTCCCAATTCAATCCCTGGTCAATCCAGGCCTGCAGCATTGCGACCTGCTGATCAGACAACGGATCGTCGTCGTCCGGTGGCATGCGACTTTCTTCGGATGTTGCCGCGACAGCCTTAATCAGCCGGCTGTATCGACCTCGACCAGGTTCCGCCAGCACCTCGCCCGTGCTGTATCCCAGCAATTCACGACGCACGTCGAGTCGATGTCCGGAATCCGGATTGGCCCCGGAGTGGCATTCAAAACATCGCGACTGCAGCAATGGGTACACGTCTCGCTTGAAATCAACGGGCTTGTCCCACGCCACACCGTCGTGTTGCCGAATTTCCGCCTGGGCGATCAGCACGGCCGAATCATCCAGAACACTGTTCCATGATTCGCCCAGCATCAGATTGTCGATGTGAATCCGATCGGTGGCTTCGGTCTTCAGCCCGGTGGAGAACCCAATCCACCGCACCAGACTGATACTTTGTGCGCCAGACACCGATACATCGGGAGACCTGAGGTCCGACGTTTTCGGATCAATCCACATGTCCAGGCGGTCATAGTCCGCTCGGGCTCCGTCTTTGGACTTCGACAGTCGCCCCACGACCTGATACGTGCGATTCTGCTGCAGTTCCACTTTGCTGAACGCTGTATTCGCGGGGCCGATTCGTATCATAAATACATTCCGCCCCTTCATGGGACCCCGGTCAGCGA
This sequence comes from Fuerstiella sp., assembly GCA_029941865.1. Taxonomy (GTDB): domain Bacteria; phylum Planctomycetota; class Planctomycetia; order Planctomycetales; family Planctomycetaceae; genus Fuerstiella. Next base: position 21,021 of record JAPYTO010000081.1, read on the forward strand.
TGTGAATTCCGATGTTCGGCACATTGGCGGCATGCGTCGAGCGGTCGCCACCATCAAGCCGATCCAGCCACAGCACAAAGAACTCGGGATCAACTTCGGGAGCGTCAGTGGCATCGTCCCGATAGTGAAGATCAAATCGGACGAAGACTTCCTTTTGCGACACTGGGTGCTTCAGCTCGCGGCGGAGCGGATTGTTTCGAGAGACCGTTCCCCGAATCTCGAGGCCCCTGTCGTTGGCTATCGCGGCATCCGTTGCTGACCCCACCCGACTCTCGACAATACTCGGTACTGCCGTCCGGGAAGCGCGCCACTGCTGCTTCCACCCGCGTCCCTGGTCCGCGTTCCGCAGAAGACCCGTGTCATAGTCGAATGCATCATAAGCAATCAGTCCACTTGCGCCGACCCCCTCCGCCACAGCGTCGCCAGCGTAAAGTCCACCGGAATTCACAACGATGACGTGGGCAATAATCGACGCTGCCGCGAATCGCCGCAGACATATCGATGTCCGTCGGCCAACGCGGTAGTGCTTCATGTTTGTCATGCTGCAACGCACAAATCTGGTGATCGTTGATGGAACGACGAATGCAATCGCTGACATGTTAACATGAAATGGCTGTTGGCTGCGACACATTTGGACCTCACCACTGGCAATTCGCGAGCGTTGTCGGGCCGATGCCCCCGTGGTAAGACGAGGTGAACGACAATGGCAGATAGCGATTCGTTTAACTGTGTTGCCCAACGGGCCGCGCTTCTGCAGGTACACAGCCATACTCCATACCGCTGTGACCCCACAGCCGGAGAGCGCGGGGCGATGCCCCGACGGTTAAACGAGGCGTACTGACGACGGCAAAAGAGCGCCGGCCTCGAACGTCACTGGTCGGCCTGTTGATTGGACAGACCGGTCTGCTAACATTTGTTTTCAAAACTGTCGACGAATATTTGTAAGGCCCAAAATGTATAGACAATTAATTTCGGCGGTCCTGTTGCTCGCCATTGCGACCTCAGTTGGTGCGACCGCCCATGAACCGCCTCCACCGCAGTTGCTCGAAGTTCGTCGCATCTGGGACAAAGCTCCGCACAACGCGTTCACGGATCTGTTGCGACACGATGGTCGCTGGTATTGTGTGTTTCGCGAAGGCAGCAAACATGTGTCACCTGATGGATCGCTGCGAGTCATCACTTCGGATGACGGCAACGACTGGGAGTCGCTGGCGCTGATTTCGCATCCGGTTGACGATCTCCGTGATGCAAAGCTATCGGTCACACCTGACGGTCGCTTCATGCTGACTGGTGCCGGGATGCAGGCCGACAAACCTGTTCGATATCACTCGATGTCCTGGTTCTCGGCAGATAAAGGCCGGACGTGGGACGCTGGTCGAAGAATCGGGGATCCTGGTTTCTGGCTCTGGCGAGCCCAGTGGCACGACGGTGCCGTGTACTCGATGGGATACGAGACCTATCGTGATCGAACGAAGAGAACGCTCCGACTTTACAAGAGCAGCGATGGAGCGTCGTTTGAATCGTGGGTTGATCAAGTCAATGTCCCGAACGGCGTTGGAGAGGATCGCATTCTGTTCCTGAAAGACGGATCTGCGTTGTGTCTGCTACGACATGAGACGGGCACAAAAAATGGCCTGTTGGGGACGTCGAATCCTCCGTTCAAGCAGTGGACATGGAAAGAACTCAATCTTCGCATCGGTGGTCCGAACATGATTCAACTGCCCGACGGACGTATTCTGGCGGCGACGCGATTGTACTCCCCGCGCACTCGAACGTCGTTGTCGTGGATCGATCTGGAAGCCGGTACGATGACAGAATGTCTGGAACTGCCGTCCGGCCGTGACACCAGCTACGCCGGCATGGTCCTGCATGAGGGTGTTTTGTGGATCAGCTATTACTCGTCGCACGAAGAAAAGACGTGTATCTACCTGGCGAAAGTCAAACCATAGGAAGGCGGCAGCCCCTGCTGTGCAGCCTCAGTGGCACACATCCCCTTATCGGATTAGTGACCGAGCTGACGTTTGCCGCGAGACCACCATGAACAAACCTCAGAATACAGCGATCGCCGTCATCCTTCTGTGCAGCATGGCCGCCGCCGCCGACGTTCATCTGAATGTGTACTATCACCACGCGGGCCCCCTGGCAGGCACGCTGAAAAGTGATGTTCCGCTGCCGCTGTTCGACGCCGATGCAAATCACTTGTGGAATCGGATATTTGCGGCGTTCTACATCCGTCCGCGTCGGCTGCCAGCCACCAACGAACAAGCGGCCATGGTGCGCTACGAGGGAGGCGATGTCATCGAGTTCCTGGCATGGGGAACGACGAAGTACTGGTCCGGCAAGGCTGTGTTTCAGAAAGTGAATCCGCTGCTGGATGAATTTCTGGACGGAGGTGGTGCGAAGTTAATTTCGAATCCGCTGAAGCGAGTCGTGTTTCAGCATGATCTTTGGGCCGTCTACGACCACCTGATTGATCTCAACAATCGGCGAATAGGAGACCTTGAGACTCGGACACGTCGCAGCCTACTATGCCTGGAAATCGCGAAATGCATGCAACAACTTGCCCTTTCTGCGGACGAACTTAAGCATCTTCCCAACACCTACACCGTGGCCGTGAATTCCGGTGCGTTTGTGGCCCGACACAACTTTGATGCAACTGTCAATTATCTTCCGCACGCGTTGCTTGACGAATCGGACGAATGGGTGGAGATCGATTTTTATTACCCCGATATGCACGAAGACATCATGGGCCGCTTTATCTCGCTGCATGCGAGGTCATTTCTGGGACGATCACATTATCGGATTTTCTACCGATTCCCCGAAGGTCGCAAACAGGTTGTGGCCTATCTGAAGGATCTGGAGGAACAGGGAATCGACTGGAAACATGCCGCACAATTCGGCTTCATCCGACTCCAAAACGACGTGCCTCAGATTCCCGTTGGAACCGAAGTCCTGTTGCTTCAGCAAATGATTTCGATGGATGATCAATTGAGACCTGTCCCGACGAACATTGTGGAGTCTGTACAGTTTCGGGCCTACCGCAACATTGATGGTTCGGGCGAACCCCAGACCAACACGGGGGTCGGCATGAACGTGCTTGACTATCGCATGAAACGGCACTTGCTGTTCGACAGTCTGTCAGCCGGAGGACTGGAACGTGAACCCGAAGGGGAGCTGCAGTATCGCGTGGCAATTGGCGGCTCGAATCCACGCGCGCCGGATTGGGGCTACGAAGACAAAAAGGTCCTGTTCCAGCAGTGTGCGGATTGTCATATGTCCGCTCGATTGCAGCGTCTGGGAGTCGCCAGCGTGCCCTCCATCATTCACTCCGGCGGTTTCGGTGCGGGTGCGATGATGGGCGTATCTCGACCAGTGACGCCGGATCAGATTGGTGTGCGTGGCAAACGTGTGGCTCGCTACAAGTCTCGTCACGAAAGTTATCGGCGATTACTTGAGTTCCTGGGCAGGTAATCCGCACGTTGCCGCAGCACGTTCAGGTTGCTGCCTGTTGCAACAATCGAAGGAACTCTTTCACGACTTCCGTATTCTGGTGGTACCCGCGGCCGGTCACCAGCAGCCCGTCGAAAACAACATCTTCATCAACGTAAGTGGCGCCGCCCTGTTCACCGTCGATCGCGCATTTGGGAACGGTGGTGAAGCGTTTTCCATGGATGCAGTTTGCCGCGGTCAGAATTTCGATGCCGTGGCACAGACAGGCAATTGGTTTTCCGGCTTCGGCGATCTCTCGAATCACACGGCACAGGTCGCGATCGTAGCGGATGTATTCGGGTGCCCGTCCACCGGAAATAAACGCACCTGCAAATTCCTCGGCCTGCAGGTCTCGAAAGGCGACGTCGGCCTGCAAATGATATCCCGGGCGCTCCTCGGTAATGTCCCACGGCACTGCCGGATTGGGGGGAATCTCGTGCAGAACTGTGTGAAACAGTCGATCTTCCGGACCTGCCACGACCACATCGTAGCCATCTTCAGGCAGGCGGTAGTACGCATAAAACGTATCCAGCGCCTCAGTGCCATCACCGATCGGCATCAATATTTTGGGCATATGTGTCAGATCCACGGGGCAGGGTTTGACGGTTTCATTCAGATTCTTGGTGTCCGGACGCAAACTGGGCAGTCAGTACTCCGACCAGTACGATGGAACTTGTTCCCAGAACGATGGTCATAAAGGAATGCAGTGGATTGGACCAGTCGCTTAACGAAGCTGGCCAGATATCACTCCTGGAAAGTGACAGCCAGAGTATCAGCACGATCCCCACGGCGACCGCGGTGATCGCCTGCGGATTGTGAGCGCGTCTGGAGATGAGCCCCAGCAGAAAAAGTCCCAGCATGCCGCCCGTGAAGATTCCCTGTAGATTCCACCAGACATCCAGGGCACTCTTTACGCGAATCATGGCCAGTGCCGTCAACGTGCCGGCGACGCCGAACATAAACGTGGACGCGTACAGCACCTTCATCGATTCGCGTTCGCCGGCTTCATGGCGAAAATAACGTTTGTAGACATCGCACAGCACCAAGGTTGCGGAACTGTTGAGGCTTGTGTCCATACTGCTCATCGCTGCCGCAAAAATCGCCGCGATCAGCAACCCGGCCAGCCCCGCCGGAAGTCGTCGAACGATAAAGTGTGGCAGAACCTTGTCACCGATGTCGGACGGGGAAAGCAATGCCGCCTTCTCGGCAATTGCTGATTTCGTCACCTCTTCACCGGCCTGCACCAGTTGAGTTTCCGCGACCTGCGTTCTGACTTCCTGCAGCAGCGCGGGGTCACTGTGATACAGACTGTAAAGGCCAGTCCCGATGAAGAAGAACAGGACGGAAACGAGGGGAAACAGAATCGCCCCCAACCACACACTGAACTTCGCATCCCGGTCGGATTTGGCCGCGATATAACGTTGCACAAAACTTTGGTTGATCCCAAAGTTCTGCAGATTGATGAACAATCCGTAAACCAGCACCATCCAGAATGTCGGATCCGGCATGGTCAAAGTTTCAGGATTCAGGCTGAAGCTTCCGAGACTGAATTTGTCATTCGCATTCGCTACTTCAAACAGTTGTCCGGGGCCTTCCGGCATGCTGGTCAGCGCCAATACCGAACACAGAATTGCGCCGGCGATCAGCACGATGCTCTGAACGACGTCTGTCCAGATGACGGCTTCAATTCCACCCAGCAGCGTGTAGATCGTCACCAGCAACCCGGTGATCAGGATGATTGTTTTTATGTCCCAGCCGGTCAGGGGAGCAAGCGCCAAAGCGACAAGATAAAGAATCGTCCCGATCCGCGCAAGTTGTGACAGCAGGAAACAGACCACGGCGTAGGTGCGAGCCCACGGACCAAAACGCTGTTCCAGTTGGGCATAGGCAGAGATGGCGTCACTATTGCGGTAGAGCGGTACGAAGAATTTCACCGCAATCAAGGCTGCCATTGGCAGCGTCAGCCCGAACACCCATGAGTTCCAGGTTCCTCCGAACGCCTTTCCCGTGTTGCCCAGGAAACCAATGCTGCTGACGTAAGTCCCGAAGATCGAGAGCCCGACAGCCCACCCGGGAATCGAACGGCCTGCGGCCATGAATTCTTCGGTATTGCTGCTCTTGCGAGAGAACCAACAACCCAATCCAAACACACCAGCCATATACAGGACCAGCACAAGCAGGTCGGCCGTGCGAAGTTGACTTTCCATGGGGATGAATTCAGGGAGGACTTGTTCGAATGTTAGAGCAGCTTACCAATTTTCGTGAACCGTGCTCGCTCGTGGGCATGCCGAAGTTGTCAGGACCAACATTAGCGGTCCGGCGCCTGTCAGATCGCATCGATCCAATGCCGGAAGTCTGCCCAAACCGTTTCAGAGACGGAGTCCGGCGGAATGCCCTCAGTCAGGAAGGTTGCCTGACAGACTGTCCCGTTATCTGGTGAGGCAAGGCAATCTGCAT
>JAPYTO010000082.1:0-10202 GCA_029941865.1 Fuerstiella sp.
CCCAGTCACAGACACAGGGAATCGCCAGATAGTCTGCCGGAAATACGTCACCCGCTTTACCGTGCGGCTGTTCCGCAATCGGCCAGTTCGGCGTCAGCAGCATCGCACCATCGGCCTCAACGAAGCCAGTGAATTCAAAAGCCGGGTCAGCGTCTGTGCCTCCGTTGGCAAAGTACAGAATGCAGCCCTTCTCCGCGCCAATAAGCAAATCACGCACGCCGTCAGCATTCCAGTCCACGGATAACGGACACGCATCGTAGCCCACGTCGATCGGTGTGCCGGATGCGTCGAAGATCATCCGACGACGATCGAATGCTGGATTCTCATGACTGCCGGTGTTCTCCGCGACAATCACATATCCTGACGAGACACCGTACAGCAGATCCGGCAACCCATCGCCGTTCCAGTCCACCACGCTGGCAGAACCGTTGCCCGGCGGACCGGGGGCGCGGCTGTGCCTGACAATTCGATTGCTGCCGTCACCAATCCATCCAGCAGGTGGCGACGTGATTGACTGAGTTTTGGGAACGACATCAAAATAGATGCCATAAGTGGAGGTCGCATTGCCAGTTTGCGTATGTGCCCAGACCAGAGTGCCATGCCCATGCTCTGCGACGGGATTAAACACGCGATGCCCAAACTGCAGACGCTCCTTCGGCTGCATTACCGGACGATTCCCCAGAGCTTCCAGCGAGGCATAACGTCGCCAGGTTGGAAATTCGTCCAGCAGTCCGCTGTCATAAAACCGGAACGGGCGGCCCTGCGGACATCGCTGCTGGGTATGTTTCGCAAACGGTGCGGCGCGTGAGTCCTCACGAATAACCTGCAGTGAATGAAGATCAATCCTGTAATTCGCCGACACGTCAGGAAACAGTCCCTGAAGATCAAGTTCCACACTTGCGACCATCTCGTCCTCAGCTCGACCGAGATCCTGAACAGGCGGAACTTCAACCACAACGCGATAGCTGCCCTGGCCTGTCCACGCTGGTTGCTGTGCGTCGGCGATTCCAGTCCACATGCAAAACAGAAGAGCAGCGCCAAGAAAACTGGCAGAACGAAGTTGGAAATTCATAGTCGCCCCATTCAATGGAAAACAAAGCACCGACAACACGAACCACCGTTGCTGCTCGCGGATCGACAAGGATTTCGCTGTAGCGGTCAGTCGATGTGTGCCTGTGTGGCCAGTCGAGCGGATTCGGCGTCCCAGATCGCAGACAGTTCCCGAACTTTCTGCGGCATCCGGTCGGACAGGTCCTGCTGTTCGGTGGGGTCCTGTTTCAGGTTGTATAATTCCCACGACGTCTTCTTTTTGTTCTGTTTCGCCGCCACAAGCTTCCAATCACCATGCCGCAGGGCCTGCCCTTTGTTGTGATGAAAGAAGAGTGTCTTGTGCCCTGAGAGGTTTTCGCCTTTGAACGCACCAGCCAGCGAAATGCCGTCCATCTGCACTGACGTCTCGTCAGCGATTTTGTCCGGAACAGTGGTCCCCGTCACTTCCAGCACTGTTGGCATGATGTCGATCAGATGCGACACGGCAGGAACCAAACGACCTGTCGCAGTGATCCCGTTTGGCCAGTGAGCAATCATGGGCGTGCGAATGCCACCCTCATGGTCGTATTGCTTGAACAGTCGATACGGTGTGTTCGATACATTCGCCCAGCCATGGCCATAACTCTGATAGGTGTCCTCCGGGCCGGGCATAATCTCCGGCAGGTTGCCAGGGCGCACCGGCCGACCATCGCGAGTTATCCGGGGAAGATAGTCGCCCTTGCGGTCCGGCGTGTATTCCACGTGGCAACCACCGTTGTCGATCGTGAAGAAGATTAACGTGTTTTCGATGCGTCCGGTTTGTTTCAAGGCATCCACGATCAGGCCGATGCCCCGATCCATCACCGTCACCTGAGCCGCATAGACTTCCATGCGGCGTTGCTGCCATTCCTTGTGGGGTTCCTTCTGCCACGACGGAACATTTGCGTGGCGATTTGACAACGTCACTTCATCCCGCACGATGCCCAGCTGTTTCATGCGTTCCAGCCGTTGGGCTCGCAGTTGATCCCAGCCGATCGCATACCTGCCTTTGTACGCAGCGACGTCCTGTTCCGGTGCATGCAGTGGCCAGTGAGCAGCCGTGTACGCCACACTCAAAAACAAAGGCCGATCCGCGTCGGCCTCATGGATCATCCGCGCTGCCTCATGACTGACGGCATTCGTGAAGTAATAATCCGGATCGTTGTGCGCTTCGGGTTCGATATTCGTTCTGTTGCGACACAGAGAGGCCGGAGCAAAAAAACTGGCCGCACCACCGAGGATACCGTAGAACTGATCAAACCCGCGATCATTGGGATAAATGTGATAGGGCTTGCCGGCCAGATGCCACTTGCCCGACATCCGAGTCTGATATCCGTTTGCCCGGACTGCTTCGGCCAGCGTGACACAGCGCGGATGGACAGCGTTCTTCACCATCGAAGTCTTGTGATAGATCCCCGTCAACATGGCGGCTCGCGACACCCAACACATGTTCTCGCTGTAAAAGTTGGTAAACCGCAACCCGCCAGCAGCCAGGCCGTCGAGGTTGGGCGTTTTGATTTCACCGCCCAAACATCCCAGATCCGAATATCCCATATCGTCGGCCATGATCACGACGACGTTGGGGCGGCGGCTTGACTGGGCGGCAAGTGACTGCGCATAAACGAGCTGTGAAGTGATGGCGGCGAGAGACAGAATTGCCAGCGTACTTCTCTGATGCAGCAGATGACATGAAAATGACCGACGACAACCGATCTGTGTGTTGGCGAGGAACTGCAACATAATGAATCCTGCGGTCATCAACGGTCTCTGGCTGTACATCCCTGGTGATCTTAGCGATTTGAAACAACCTGCCAAAGCCAGGCCCGAAAACGCGCGACGGCTTCAAAACGATGGGCTGGCTGGTCCGACCGGCACCAACACCCCCCTCCCGAAGCAATGTAGGATAACATCAATGCGTCGCATCTCTTGTTCATCAGATGCGCTGGGCAGCGCAGTATGTTATAATCGTGACACGGCAAAGCCGGATTGGCTTCACAGTCAACGTACATGGGAAAGGTCGGTTGAACTCAGATGAAACGATCCAATGCCCGAACGGCTACGCGTCGGTTGTTGACCGCATGCCTGCTCATTCTTCTCCTGACACCGTGTCGACCTGGTTTGACTTCGGTTTCAACAGCGTTTGGAGATGCTGCAGTTTCACCGCCAGGCGAATCAACTTCTCAGGAAGCGTCTGAACCCGGGGCTGATGATCGCTCTCCGGTGGCCGATCATCGCGGGCCGGAATGTCTTGTCGTTGACAGTTTTTTTGCAGACGAAGTCTGGGCAAAGGTCGGCGAGCGGACCTGCCTGAAATGTCACAACGTCAAGGGTGATGCATCTGCGAGTGAATTCCTGTTACGAGATACCGCCCACGACCGGTCAAAACGTGTCGAGGCGATGCGTCACAATCAACTGGCCTTTCAGCGAGTGGCAGCTGCGCAGGAAAAGAGCGAGTCACGGCTGTTGCTGAAGGCCAGGGGTAATCTCGATCATGGCGGCGGAGAGGTGCTGAAGGCGGATTCGACCGGCTATCGCATCCTGGAGCGATTTGTTCGTTCAACGGCAAGCCGCAGGCGACTGCGTTCCGGGGACACCCACGCCTCCGGCTTGCCGTTAAACGAACAAATCCCACCGTTCTTTGACGGACTTCAAATGATGTCGCCTCGACGATTGCTGCGTCGTGTCACTTTATCACTTGTCGGACGTCTGCCGTCGAAGCAGGAACGTGGGGCGGTCGATATCGATGGCCTGGATGCGATGGAGGCTGTTCTGGATGACGTCATGCAGGAAGAGGCCTTCTACGAACGCTTGCAGGAGGCGTTCAACGATATACTGCTGACACGGGGCTACGACGGCGTTGCCGAAACTGCGCTCTCGTACGAACACTTCAAGAGCAGGCTCTGGTACCAGGATCGCGACCCGCGGAAAGGGCTCAGCCCGGAAGAGAAGAAGGAACTGCCGTACTCTCATCCCAGAATGATCGCCTACACAAAATTAGTCGCCGACTACCGCGAAGGAATGCGTCGGGAGCCGCTCGAACTGGTGACCTACATCGTCCGCAACGATCGCCCTTTCACTGAGATCGTGACTGCCGACTACATCATGGTTTCGCCATACACATCGAAGGGCTACGGGGTATTTGAGGAATTGCAGGACAAGTTCAACGATATCGATGATCCATTCGAATTCATTCCGACAAAGATCAAGGCGCTGATAAATCGCAACGGTCGCCAGACTCAGGAGTCGGAAACCGGTTTTTTTCCTCACGCGGGGTTACTTAGTTCGTTTCAGTATTTGAAGCGTTATCCTACGTCCGAAACCAACCGCAATCGACTGCGCGTGAGAATGTACTTCCGGCATTTTCTCGGCATCGACCTCATGCAGTTGGCGCCACGCGTGAACGATGCCGCTGCCCTGACCGCGAAATATGAGATTCCCACGATGCAGGCGGCCGATTGTGTCGTCTGCCACAAAATCATGGATCCCATCGCCGGCCTCTACCAGGACTACTACGTTGTCGATGGCAAGGGAATTTACGGCCCTCGCAAAGAGGGTTGGTACGAGGACATGTTCTCTCCTGGATTGCACGGCGAAAACCTGCAGGCGGAACAGCGCTGGCGTTCGCTGCAATGGCTGGGCAAAGAGACAGCGAAGGACCCACGGTTCGCGGTCGCGATGGTCCAGCACGTCTGGTACACGCTTTTGGGCCGCAGGCCGATCCTGCCGCCGGAAGACATTGACGACCCAATGTTTGTCGCCAGACGCCGGGCGTATCGCGTGCAACAGGACGAGATCGAACGAATCGCCAGTCGATTCACCGAGGCGGACTTCAACCTGAAAGTCGTATTCAAGGAATTGGTTCAGTCAAAGTTTTATCGCGTCGATGGATTAGCCACGGCCGTGAAAGAACCGCGTCGCGTGGCTGAGATCGACGATGTTGGCGTGGTCCGCATGTTGACTCCCGAACAACTCGAACGAAAACTGACAGCTGTATTCGGAAAAAAGTGGGGACGCCTGATTGATCGAGAAGCCAAACTGAAAATCCTGTACGGCGGCATCGATTCGAAGGAAGTCACTGAGCGATTATCCGATCCGAGTGGAGCGATGGGGGCCATCCAGCGGATCATGGCCAACGACGTTGCCTGCAAAAACGTGGCGGCCGATTTTGCTCTTCCGCCGGAACAGCGTCGCCTGTTTCCCGGTATCGAGCTGAACGTCGTACCGGGCGAGAACACAGCATCCGATCAGCAAATTCGTCGCACCATCGTTTATCTTCATGAACTGTTGCTCGGTCGGTTCGACACCCTCGACAATCCATCGGTGCAGCGGACGTACGAACTGTTTTCCGGCATCGTCAATGACGCGAAGGCAACTCAGGGGCTGGACAAACGAGGAAGCTACTACTGCGACAGGATTGATGGCAAGCGACTGGACGATCCGAATTATACACTCCGCGCCTGGCGCGGAGTCGTGACGTTCCTGCTGCGCCAGCATGAATTTCTGTACGAATGACGGACACGTATTGTTCGAATCAGGGGCATAAATGCAACGTCGCGATTTTGTAAAACTGTGTGGAGCAGCCGGTCTGGGCTTCGCTGCGCCGGTGGGACTGTCGTCTGTTGCTCGCGCCGAAAGTGCGGAGACGGAGCTACCGTCGTACGAGGGACCGTACTACGTCGTTTTCAATGCTTCCGGCGGTTGGGACACCACGTGTCTGATGGATCCCAAGGGCGTGAATGAGATGAATCGTCTCTACAAGGACGGCGAAATTCTCACTGAAGGAAATCATCGCCTGGCTCCCACGGCTGCTCACATAGAACGTGGCATGAGCAATGAGGACTTCTTCCGGAGACACGGCAACGACCTGCTGGTCCTGAACGGCCTCGATTACTCGGTCAATAATCATTCCCCATGCTCGCGGTATATGGCGACGGGGAAGCTCGACAGCCTGGCCTATCCGACGTTTGCCGCACTGGTGGCCGCCTGTAACGGATCAGAGGTTCCGCTGGCGTTCCTCACGTTCGGCAACTATTCGTCGACCGGCAATCTCGTTCCGATGGCCCGAGTGCCGTATCTGAATTCACTCAGTCGGCTCGCCAATGCCGATGGAGTCAGCGGAAGTGCTCGGAATCCTTATCACGACGACTTCGTCACCGACAGAATCGAGCAGGCGCTGGAATCGCAAATGAAGGCTCGCATCGGCAAGGTTCATCTGCCGCGAGTAGAACGTTCTCAGAGTATGCTCTACGCCGCGCAGCTCAACTCGAAGGCGCTACAACGTGTCACGCCGTACATTCCCAAATCAACACCCAAAGAGAATCTGTCCCAACAGGCCGACATTGCACTCGCTTCATTCAAAGCCGGAGTCTGCGTTTCAGCGAATCTAAACATCGGCACATTCGATAGTCATAAAGATAACGACACCGATCAGATGAACCGAATTCCGACCATGCTGGCGGGTATCGATTATCTCACGACAAAAGCCGAGGAAATGCAACTCCGCGAAAAACTGGTCATCGTCATTCAGAGCGAAATGGGGCGCACGCCAACGTACAACAAGAACAACGGCAAAGACCATTGGTCGATCGGCTCGGTAATGTTCATGGGACGCGGCATAAAAGGCAACCGCGTCATCGGAGCGACCGACGAAAAACAATTTCTGGTCCCCATCAACCCACAATCGCTGGCAACGGACATGGAAAAAGGCATTCGCGTCCGTCCCGAACACATTCATTCGGCACTCAGAGAATTCGCTGGTATCGATACTCATGCCTTTGCGGAAAAATTCTCGCTGGACATTCCCGATGCGGAACGGCTGCATGGCTTGCTGAGTCAGGACGACATGGGAACGTGAGGCGAAAGCTGCTCATCGCAGTATCATTCGACGAACACCTCGATTAAGCCGAGCCACCTTGTTGCCATCTGCCTACTCGATGTCTTCCAACAAAACGCCCAGTAGCTCAACCGTACTCTCAAGCAACGTCAGTCCGGCCGTCATCGCGTCCTGTTCAAACGTGACCCTTAGAGTCAAAACCTGAGGCTCGGTCAAAAGCGACACTTCGATGCGATCCTGAAACGTCGCGGATGGATCCTCCTGCCAACGTTTCTCAAGCAGGGCCGGCAATTCGACCGACTCCCGCTCCCGCAGATTCCGAAGGGTTGTCCGTGCCGGAATCCTGCAAGAGCTCCAGTAATTTCTCATGATCACCGGGCAGGACCATATCGGCGCCGAGAGTCACTCCGGACCCTGTCAGCGGTTTGGCCAAATATCCCTCGAATCGGAATTTTCGCGGATCGGAAGCGTCCGGAGCCGGTAGTGGCTCGCCGAGAATACCGGTCCATTCAAAGATGGAGTATTCGGAATCCCCTAGCGTCAGTTCGTCACAGAATTCGTTCGCCTTGATCAGGCCTCGCATATCAGCTTTGACGCTTACAAACGGAATCAGCTGGACCGGCGGCCCGGCGGATCGATGGTCTTTCTCATCGTTGTCGTTGCCAGACAACTCTGTCGATGAGAACAGCTGCACCAGCAGAAGTGCGGGTAAGAAACGGCGACAAAGCTGAGGCATAATGTTCATCCATGAAACTTCGTCGGGCGTGGCGTCACTCTTCCGGCGACCTGGCCCTGAGTGGATTGTACAGTTTACGCAGGCGGCAATGACTCGTCCACGCTTCCGTTGCAGCAAAAGTTGCAGGTCGAAGAGCGCGAGCGACTTTTCGTTATGGTGCACAGTCGGCAGCAGCGATTTGCGATTCACACCATATCGCCGATTCCAGCAAAGTGGAATCGGCGCCGATTCTGCCAACAAGTTGCACGGCAAGCGGCAGGCCGTTGGCCGAGCACTGTGTCGGAATCGAGACGGTCGGCAACCCGGTATAGCTGAACGGCGAATTCATGGCAGGGCTGCCGGTCGTTGATCGGTCGGGAGCGGGCCCGGTGGTGGCAGGACAGATCAAAACGTCGACGTCGGCGAAACAATTGCCGATGCCACCGCACAATTGCTGCCGATGGTCCAGCGCCGCCATGTAGTGCCTTTGCACAGTTGCCATGCCGCGTTCGATGAGATCCCGGACAGCTGGCGAATAGTCGTTCGGATCGGCCGCAAAGTGGTCGCGGTGGGTATGTGCAGCTTCGACAGCCATGATGATGCCGTGCTGTTCAAGGACACTGTCGAAGTCATGCGGCAGCGGGACGTCAGCGATCGTAGCGCCGGCGGCGGACAGCGTTTTTACGGCGCTGGCAACAGCCGCAGTTGCATCGTCGTCTGCCATTTCGTCGAACAGTCCATGAATCCACCCGATGCGAGGAGGAATTTCTGCGGCTGAGCCAGTGAACGCCGCATCCGGACTGTCACGGATGACGTTCAGCAGGATCGCGAGATCGGTCACGCAGCGTGCCATCGGGCCGGGATGATCCAGGTGTTCAGCGACCGCCACGACGCCGCGAAGACTGACTGTTCCGTAGGAAGGTTTACACCCTGCGATTCCGCAGTAAGTGGATGGCCGAGTGATGGAGCCTCCGGTTTGAGAACCAATCGCTGCCACACACATGCCCGTCGCGACGGCGGCCGCGGATCCGCTGGACGAACCTCCCGGTGTGTGATTCCTGTTCCACGGGTTACGCGTTACCGGTGGATCGAAACAGGCAAACTGCGTTGTGACTGTTTTTCCAAGAATGACGGCACCTGCATCGCGCAACCGTGAGACGACAGGACAGTCCCTGGCTTTGGGCTGGTGCGCGGCCCATGCCGTTGAACCGGCCGCCGTAACATGGCCAGACACGTCAAAGATATCCTTAATACCGAGTGGAATTCCGTGCAGTGGCCCTCGGTCGTGTCCATCCGCCAACTCACGATCTCGTTCGTAAGCTGTCTGGCGAGCGGTTTCGCGATCGATCGACACCCATGCGTGGATCGATGTTTCCCACTGGTCGATTCGAGCCAGACACCGATCCAGCAACTCAACGCAGCTGGTCGTTTTCGCGCGCAGTGCAGCGGAACAGCCGTGGATGGTTTCGTCGAATTCAGGAAACAGGTGCAGCATGCCGGGGAGTCGCGATTATCGAGAATGGTCAGAACAGTTTCTGCCGGTTGCTCGCCACGACCAAAACCAAGGATGGGAAAACGGCTTTCCCGTGGTCGCCGCGCGCTGTCCGGGCACAGGCGACGTTCGCCTGAAGAGATAACGAACGATTGCCCGGTCGCTTTCTCTGTGTTTTTGCTGCCAGAATCTGCGGCCAACTTTCCATTCAGGAGACCAACGTGTCGATCCGAAGCAGACGTGACATAACGATAACGGAAAGTTTGCGGCATGGATTGCCGCGCGGACGGCTGTGTTCGCCATTTGTTTTGGAATTGCGAACTTTCCGCTGTTGAACCCTGTCTTTTTCGTGTAGGTTACCGGCGCAATGAGCCTTCGAAGTCAGCACAACTTCGAAAGAATTCGGTCTTGTCGGCCGATACAGAATGTCGCGAGCGTTACGTGGCGACCAATTCCCCACGAGGCTCGCAGGCGACAGGTCTTCCGAATGTTCTCCCCGGGTACAAACCCGCACAACGAGAACACCACTGGTGATTGAAGCGGCGTCGCTATCTGTGCTTTTATTACACGATGCGTACGCCCCAATCGCGGTTTCGCCTAATTGACGAGACGCACGCGCCACCTTCGTAGATCGAAGGCGGTGAGAGTCTATTTTTACCGGAAGAATCTGATCCTGATGTCTGACAATGTTTCCACAGATGAATTGCGCACTGACAACCCTGGCGGCTCGCCATTTGACACGTTTGAAGTGCCAACGACGCAGATTGTATTAGAGCCACTTGAGCCGGTCGTGACCGCGCCCGTGGCTACGACCACCGAAGAAGTCGCTGGACCGGAACCTGTCGTCGTGGTTGAACCCGTCGTCGTGGCGGAATCCGTCGTCGCAGCGGAGCCCGTCGTCGTAGCGGAGCCCGTCGTCGAAACGGAACCCGTCATCGAAACGGAACCTGCCGTCGTGGCTGAACCCGTTGTTGCAGCGGAACCAGTCGTCGTAGCAGAACCAGTCGTCGTGGCGGAACCTGTCGTCACAGCGGAACCCGTCGTCGCAGCGGAACCCGTCGCCGCAGCGGAACCCGTCGCCGTAGCGGAACCCG
>JAPYTO010000082.1:10302-26535 GCA_029941865.1 Fuerstiella sp.
CCGTCGCCGTAGCGGAACCCGTCGCCGTAGCGGAACCCGTCGCCGTAGCGGAACCTGTCGTCGTAGCGGAACCTGTCACCTCGACTAAACCGACGGCTGTCATCAAACGCGTCACCAAATCCGATTCACCCGCTGAGGACACTCCTCAGGGCCCATCATTCCTGGACCTGCCGCTCAGCAGCGATGTGCAGCAGGCCGTGCAGGCGTCGGGCTACGAAACACCGACTGCCATTCAAGCAGAAATCATTCCGCACATGCTGGAAGGACGCGACGTGCTGGCACAGTCGCAGACCGGCACAGGAAAAACAGCCGCCTTCGCCTTACCAATTCTGTCACGGATCAAAGTCGATCAGCGTAAGCCGCAGGTTCTGGTACTCGCGCCGACTCGCGAGTTGGCGATTCAGGTGGCGGAATCATTTTCAACATATGCCTCATCCATTTCCGGCTTCAACATCGCTGCGATCTACGGCGGAACAGACTATCAGCCTCAACTTCGTCAACTGCGACGTGGAGCACAGGTGGTTGTCGGCACACCAGGTCGTGTGATTGATCACATCAAGCGAGGGACACTGGATCTCAGCGGCATTGAGTGTCTGGTGCTGGATGAGGCCGACGAAATGCTGAACATGGGCTTCCTGGAAGACGTCCAGTTCGTGCTTGAGCGGACTCCCGCCGAGCGGCAGGTGGCTCTGTTTTCAGCGACGCTGCCAGCTCCGATTCGCAGCATTGCTCAAAACTATCTGAACGATCCGGCACGGATCACCATCAAAAAGAAAACCATGACGGCCGATTCGATTCGGCAGCGAGCATTGTTCGTCGCTCCACGTGACAAGGTTGACGTGCTGACACGCATCCTGGAAGCCGAAGAATCCGACGGCGTTATCGTCTTCACGAAGACCAGAGAAGCCACGGTGACTGTCGCCGATCAGTTAAAGAGACACGGTTTGTCGGCAGTTGCACTCAACGGCGACATGCCTCAGAAAGTTCGCGAAAGAACGATCTCACAGCTCAAATCAGGTCAACTGGACATTCTGGTGGCGACCGACGTCGCCGCGCGTGGACTCGATGTCACTCGGGTCAGCCACGTTTTCAACTACGACCTTCCGCAGGACACCGAATCGTACATCCACCGCGTCGGTCGCACCGGGCGAGCCGGGCGCAAGGGGGAAGCGATCATCTTTCTGACGAACGGACAACGCCACAGGCTGCGGCTGATCGAACGAACGACCAAGCAACCGATCGAAGTTGTGCAGCCACCGACGGCCGATGACATCAATGCCATGCGGATCATGCGATTCAAACAACGCATTACCGACATGACCGCTGGTGACGATCTGACCGTATTCAAGCAGTTGATCACTGAATACGCCGAGGAATCGGGCAAGCCGATGGAAATGATTGCGGCGGCGCTGGCACAGATCGGTCAGGATGGTCGGCCGTTTTTGATGAAAGACCGTCCCCGACGGAACGAGCCTTTCCGCGATCAAAGGAATGACGAACGAGGTGGCCGTGATCGCTTTGAACGAAACGGTTCCGGAAAATTTGCAGATCGTCCTCGTCGAAATGAGCGGAGCGGTGGTCGGCAGTCCGGGCCTCCGCAGAACGGCATGGATCGCTACCGCATTGAAGTCGGCCGGGACGATGGCGTCAAACCCGGAAACATCGTCGGAGCTGTCGCGAACGAAGGCGGCATCGACGGCGAGCACATCGGTCCGATCAACATCCATGATTCGTACAGTACGATCGACCTTCCGGAAGGCATGCCCCGTGACGTTTTCCAGACATTGCAGCAGACCCGGGTGGCGGGCAAGCAATTGCAACTGAGTCGTGCCACGGCTGAAAACTACAGTTCCGCTCCACGCCACGGCAATGGGCCTCGAAGCGGCGATGCAGGCAGAAGCGGAAAATCATTTCGCCCCAATGGATCGGGCGGCAGAGGATTCGCAGGCGGTAAAGGCAAGAAGCGGAAACCCGCCAGACCACGCGATTAGAGCAGTTTACGAAATGACGGAACCGGTTCTGGCTCGTTGGGGGCAGCCGTTCTGCTGTCAAAACACGTCAGCCGCGGCCATGAGTCAGCCACTGTCGCTGTAGATCGTTCTGTCCAGAGTGGTCTGCACGCTGCCGAGCGCCGGAGTCAATCGTGACTTCAGCGTTCACGAAGACGTCTCCTCGGGCCGGGAAACCGGGGAGACCTGGCGCTGTTCCACCGCACCTCGGTTACGTCCTTCCAAACAGGGCACTGACGTACCTGGGGATTGGGCGAGCGGGCGAGCGGAGGACGTCAGTCCCCTGATTCCTACGCACGTCAACGTAGTGCAGGCTGCCTGCACTACGGAAAAAATGAAAGCACGCGGCCCGATGGGCGACGCGGTTAAACGAAAGAATCGTCGTTGTGCTCCTGGACAGAACCGACTGACGCCGTGATTGTTCGGGCTTCACCCAGTGTTCCGATCCAGGGGACTGAGTCTGTATTCGCTGCTGTCGCGATGTCGCGATCGTACCCGAGTTCAATCAGATTTCGACCGCCCTTTGAACGTCGTAAGGCTGCTTCCAGAGCTTCGGTGGAACCGTTGCCGGATTCCTGACGCCAATGATCGAGTGCTATACGGGCGGTATCGGACGTTTCAAAATCGCCCGCGGAACTGTCGAGTAGTTGATTGACCACCGCACCGGCAAACAGCACGTCTTCTCCCGTAATCTGACCGTTCGTGCCGGCACAGACGATATGCACAGGAAGCTCAGATGTGCGCAGCCGATCTGCGACCGCTGACAGATTCACGAATGCCCCAATGAGAACCTGGTCCGCTTTTTCGGCACGAATAAGTGCTCTGGTTCCATTGGTCGTGGTGAACCCGATCGACTTGCCCTTAACAACATCCGGGCCGTAATCATCCGGTGAGTTACTCAGATCGAAGCCATCGATCCGAACACCGCCGCGTTCCCCACCCAGCAGACATGTGCCCGCCGGCAAATCGTTTCTGGCGGAGAGGGCTTCCTCAACGGTGCCGCACGGAATCACGCAGTCCGCTCCATTCGCCAGCGAGTGAGTAATCGTTGTTGATGCTCGAAGAATGTCGACGACGACCGCGATGCCACCCACAACGTCGTCCGGTTCGAACAATGTCGGCAGAAAATGGACAAAAATTGGGCGGGGCATGGGATTCCAACTGGCTGAACGTTTGTGTGAATAAAACACAATATTAAACCGGAGTCGATCGGGAAGGGATAACGGCTGACATGTTTCGCGTGCAAAAAACGTTGATTCCCGTCCGACGGAGCACGTGAACGAGTCCGTGGCAAACCGGACTACTCTGCGTCGGGGCCGGAAATGACCGTCGCGCCGGGGCGAAACTGCCTGAGCATTCGGCACAAGCCACAGAGTTGGCCGATGTTTCCCAGACGGACCATCGTTTTTACGGGTTCTCCTTCAGTTCCTCGCATCGGACTCGATCTGTGACCCGGAAGTCCTTCTGTTTCCCCTGATCCTTCCGCAACCGATTTGGTCTCAGCTGGTTTGCTGAGCTGGCGGCACGACAGGTGCGTAACAACGTTTCCCTCTCATGTAGCCGTGTGGCATCAGGTCACAGCTGCGTCGAATTTCTCATGCATTCCGACCCCGCCACAACAGCTGAAACACAAAGGCAATCCGCCACCGGAGGGATTCAGGTGTGCGCAAGCCTGGATTCGGGGTTTCCGTTGCCGGTCGTTGTGGAAGACGTTGCTCGGGGAGACGTACGTTTCCTGACCGATCGGCCGTTGCGGTTCGGCACGCGACTTCACCTGTCGATGTACATCGACCTGGCATCGGGATCAATCCCGCAGCGCGGTGTTGTTCACTGGTGTCGGCCGAGTCATCATGGCTGGCAGATCGGGGTGTTTCTGAACGGTCCGATTCCGGACGCCATCATGTCCAAATCATGGTGGGAACTGTGCAACAGCCTTCGTTACGAATCCAACTGGCAGGCCTGGATTGATCTGCCAAATCGGTCGCAACGTGCACAGATTCAGGTGCTGAATTACTCGCAATGCGGCGTCAGAATTCAGTGTGCCGAAGGTCTCAACGAGGGTGACACATTCAGAATCTGCAATGCCCGGGCGGGCGACGCTGCTGCCCTTGTGTCCGGCTACGTTGAACGTGTGGACGCCAAACAGGCAGAGTACGGTTGCTTTCTGAAGAATCACAGTGGTCGTTTTCTGCCCGGAATGTTTGGGCAGAGCACGGCGTTGCATGTAGAGTCTTCAGTTGTCCAGGGGATCTCCCACCGCGACGCAATTCTGCCCGAGATGATCCTGAATCTTGGCGCGGATACGTTTGCCACGGCCCCACAGCACGAAGCCTGAGCAGGCGGCAGGTCAATTCCAGATCAGCGACAGTGGCTGACTCATGCCCGCGACTGACGTGTTTTGGCAGCAGAACGGCTGCTCCCACGAGCCAGAACTGTTTCCGTCAATTTGTCAACTGCTCTACCGGTCTGTTGTACCAACATTGCCGGACGCCGACGCCAGATAGTCCAGCAGTTGAACAATCTCAGCGGCGGTGAACGTCGACAACAGACCTTTCGGCATGGGCGACACTTTTGAGTACTGGTGAGTGTCGATTTCGCCCTTGGAAATCTCTATCAACTTTGAGGGCGCCAGAGGGTCAGTTGAGATCCTGAGCGCCGGTGAACGATAATCTCCACTGGTCACGACGCGACCGATGATTGTTTGCCCGGCCATCGTAACGATCTGAATGTTGCGGTACTTTTCGGCCACCACATCGGAAGGTGCAAGGATTGACTTCAGGATGTCTCTGCGACTGAAGCGATTGCCGACTGACGTCAGATCGGGCCCCATGACACCGCCGCGATGGTGGATTCGATGGCAGCGACGACATTGTGCTGCGGCAAACAGTTGAGGGGCTCGTTTTGAGTCGACGTTGTGCTGCTGTGCGGCGCCCAACAGCTCGTCAATGTCGGCAACACTCCAGTCACGAACGTGAGGACGTTCGATGGTCACCGTGCTTTCAGCTGTGTTGTCGTGACGTTCAATCAGATCACCCAGCCTGATTCGTTCGACCTCAGGCAGTCTGTCGACCGCCCCCTGGCGAAGTCGCTGCAGAAATCCCGGCATGCCATCGCCACCAATCGCGTTTCTTTCCAGTCCGTCAAGCGTTTCGAAGAACAGGACCCGATCGTCGTGTTGCCAGCCAGTCGTGGTGTCGTGCAGAAGAAACAGATATCGCATCCGGTTTTCCTGGCTGGTCGACGTTTTCAGAAGCTGGATGACAGCGGCATTGGCGACCGCCCCCTCCAGCTGCCTGACCAGGCGGCCGAGTTTTGCGGGGATGCCATGTCCCGTGCCAAGTGGTCCGATTCGCTGAGTTTGAAGTGCGACTTCTTCAGACAACCACGCTTTGAAATGGGTCCGTGTATGATTCAGCACGGCAGCAGGCACGTCCGCGGTGTCGGCCAGACACAGCGAATAGGCATGCAGCACACAGAGTGTGTCGAAGACAGAAAGCCTGTCCGGCCGCAGTTTGTTCGCCGCTGAAATAATTGCGGAAACATCCGTCGCCGCCGTGCCGCGTGCCAGGGCGAGTAGCGTCACGGCGGCCGTCGCTGCATGTGTCTCTGTGAGAGCACGGTCTCGCCATTGATCGAGGTCCTGGTGTTCCAATGCAACTCGTGCTGCATGGCGAATGGCAGGATCCGGACTCGACAAGTGTGGCCAGATGGCGTCGACTGCGTCCCCGTCTTCAGACCGGCTGTGCCATCGTTCAAGCTGACGTCGAAGTTTTCTTTGCTGCGAAGAATGGGCATTGCGAGCGTCCTCGTGTGGTGTCGTTTTTTGAGACATCGGCGATTCGCCAGTCCATCGCACTCGGTACAGCGACGATTCGGTTTTGCGGCCTCCCGTGATCAGATACATGGCACCGTCGGGACCGAAGTCCACGTCAGTGACATTCAACGGTCGCCCCTTCAGAAATGTTGCGCTGCGACCAACGTAGCCCGCTCCACGTGGATACAGATGGCACGCAACCACACGCCCGTAAGCCCAATCGAGGATAAACAGGGCGTCTTTCCAGGGTGGTGGAAAGTTGCTCGCCCGCCCGAACTTGACAGCCGTTGGTGATCCTTTGCCGATCGTCGCCGTCGGCAGGGCGTTGTCAGCGTGATCCAGTTCATAGGGCGGCCATTGATTCGTCAGGCCTCGCCAACCGAAGTCGGCCCCCGACACCAGATGATCCAGTCGAGTCGGCCGATACCACGGTGCTCCCATATCGAATTCCGCATCGGCGTCGTAGGTGAAAAGTTCTCCGTGTTCGTTGAAGTCGATACCGTAGGGGTTTCTCAGACCGGTGGCGACCAGTTCCCAGCGCTCGCCATTTCTGTCGGTGCGAATCAGGTGTCCCTGTTTCTGCGGTTTCTTCAGTCGCCCGTCACGAAATGGCGATGTCCGGTCAGCAACGTTCGTCTGAGGCAGATCTACCGAATCGCCGTGCATGCTGTAGATCAATCCATCCGGGCCGATGGCAAGGTCGTTGCGACCGTGCCCCACGCCTCCGGGAAACTCGCGCAACAGTTGGACCTCGTCCAGCTGATCATCGCCATTGGAATCACGAAGTCGGTATAGCCCCTTCGAATTATTGGCGTTGGCATACAACCCACCGTGCGCATACAGCAGACCGCGACACTCCAGCAATGTATCGTTCAGAGTTTCGAGGGATGCCGGCTTTCCTTCGGCCGCCAACGTCAGTCGCAACAGGCCTTTGTCTTCTTTGCTGATGGTCAGGCGTCCCTGAGGATCGAATGCCATGCTGATCCATGAACCTTCTTCCGGCCGAGCTTTTCGAAGCAATTTGACTTCAAACCCAGGCGGCACAGAAACATGAGTTGCAGCGGACGTTGTGTCCTGACCACTGGCGAGCTTCCACTGAGTGTAGTCGTCAAAGGCTGTGATCCTGCTGAGCCGGGGATCGGTCTGCATTCGGGCCGCCACTTTTCCGAAACTCACGGCCGCCGACCATGTAAGGTTGCCTGGTGCTGTGTCGGATGTCGCTGTGCCGTCGACATGGGCCAGCCATGAGGAATCGGTAACGATGGATTTCATCGCCATTCCGTCCGTTGTGATCTGCAGACTAAGTGCAATCGCGGAAGGACCGTCGGAACCCTGCGCATGGACACGGACGGTATTTTCGTGCTGTCGCAGAAAATCCGTGACATCCAGATCCAAGTGCGGGCCAAAGTCGTCCACCGCCACGACCGACTGCCCATTTAGTGAAACGGAACAGTCTGCAAAGTCGGCGAACAGTCGAAGACGAGCTTCACTGAACGCTGCCGGCGCATCAAACGCGTAGCTGAAGACGACGTTCCGGTGGCCATGCCAGTCGTCATTGACCCAGACCCACTCGGGTGCCTTGTCCGTCGGCGGTACCGTCGGTTCAGGTTTTTCCTGTGCAGCGATGCCTGAATGCGCCGATATCAAGACCAGCCACAGGGTAGTTGGTATTCTCATAGTTGGGTCCAATATAGGCATTTTTCGACAAAACGCTTCGTACTGATCGTAACAGGAATGCTGTTTGTGCCGCAGCCTGCACGCGTGATTGCAAGTGATTCCGCAGTTCCACCACAGGATTGAAGAATCTCCGAAAGCGTTTTGCGGGACGGTTGATCGCGCACTATATTTTTATGGATACTGTTTCTTCCGATTGTGCCAATAGGTTAAGAATCCGCAACATGTGGCGACAAGTTCTTAAATTGTCCGCGAGCCCTCGCGTTCTGCTGCGAAGTGTGCTCGCGTTGGACGATTCGCCGCACGCGATCGCGCTGGGTGCTGCGATTGGTGTTTTCGTGGGATTGACTCCCTCGGTTGGCATCCAGACGATCATAATCCTGGCCTTGGTATTCCTGACCCGTCGGTTCTTCTACTTCAACGTTACGGCAGCAATGCTGTTGACGTATATTTCCAATCCACTAACCATGGTGCCACTGTACTATTTTTGGTACCGCCTCGGCACGTGGTTCGTTCCGGGCAACGCCACGGTTGATCAATTCGAGGCAATTCTGAACTTTGAAGGACTCGCTGGCTGGTGGCAGGCCACCTGTTCGCTCGCAGTCCAGGTCGGAACGCCAATGCTCATCGGGTCACTGCTGACCGCCCCAATTGGGGCACTGATCGCATATCCGCTGACACGTTTTCTGGTGCGGTGGTTTCGGCGAACAGGTTCGGACGATTCCGCAGATCAAGGGTCGTCCGGTACGATCGATGGACGTGTCGATGAAGCTCACGAAGGCAATGTCGGAGATCATGCCGAACCGGAGAATTCCAGTCCGGCCGCTGACACGACCGACACCAATCGCGCAGCCACGCATTCTGCTTCATTCGTCGCCTCGCCCTGACGTCGAACGACGTCTCAGTTTTCGCAACCCACGGCAATCAGACAGTTGTGGGAAGGACGAGGGCCGAAATCCCACTGCAGACGGCTCCCAACGGCACGCTGATGGTCGATGCCTGGCAACATCCTCCGGGACGCGGTTAAACTGAGCGTAGTTTAATTCGCCCTGAACCCGACCGTGCCCGACCACGGAGACGTTCCGGAGACAGACGCAGATGCCCCCTTTGATTGTCACGGATTCCAACTACGAATTTGTTCCGCCACATCAGGGTAATATCTGGCCACGATTGCTTTCCCGCTTCGCAACTCGGATGCTCAGGACTCGGTACGGAATCAACTCGGTCGAGATCCGCGATCAACAGAAGCTGGCACCACTGTTGTCCGCAGAGCACGGAATTGTGCTGGCACCGAACCACTGTCGCATGTCTGATGCGATGGTGCTGCAAAGTCTGTCACAGTCACTGCGCCAGCCGTTTTTTGTGATGGCAAGTTCGCACCTGTTTCGAGGCAGCAGGTTGTTGAAGTGGGCGCTGCGACGGATGGGAGCGTTCAGCGTTTACCGCGAAGGCGTTGACCGCAGGGCAGTGGAAACAGCAATCGATATCATTGCACAGGGCAAACGCCCGCTGGTCCTTTTTCCGGAAGGAGCTCTGAGTCACGCCAACGACCGACTGAATGCACTAATGGAAGGGGTGTCGTTTATCGGCCGTACGGCGGCCAGAAAGAAACAGAAGGCCGCTCCCGACAGCGCAGCGGGTGTCTACGTCTTCCCCATAGCTATTCGTTACCTGTTTCAGGGAGACATTGCCGACACCGCAGGACCAATTCTGGCCGACATTGAACGACGATTATCATGGAGAACTCAGGGCGACATGCCCATTGTCGAACGCATTTACAAGGTTGGCAATGCACTGCTGGGTCTGAAGGAAACGGAGTATCTGGGTGAACCTCGTCCCGGCCATATTTCTGACCGTCTGGAGGCTCTGATCGATGCCCTCCTGCTTCCTCTGGAAGACGAATGGCTGAACGGCCGCAGTGACGATTCCGTCATCAATCGTGTCAAGAAGCTCAGGCAGGCCGTTGTGCCCGACATGATCTCTGACAACGAATCGGCCCCGGACATGACGCCACTGTCCGCGACAGAACTCGATCGTCGCTGGCGACAATTACAGGACATGCAACTTGCCCAGGCGCTAAGCCTGTATCCGCGCGAGTACATCGCATCTAACCCAACGGTGGACCGCATTCTGGAAACCGTTGAACGAATGGCCGAAAATCTGTCCGGAAAAGAGCAGGTTCATCCGCCCATGAAGGCCATTATTCAGGTGGGCGATCCCATTCCGGTCGCCGCCAAACGTGAGCGCGGAGTCGATGGAGATCCCGTGTTGAATCGACTGGAAGCCAGCCTGACTGCAATGCTCGAAAGTCTGTCCCGGGAATCGAAACTCTGTCCTGACCGTTAGACGACGTTATGACTGAATCCGATCCATCCCCGTATCAGGTTGGTGTTCCGACGCGGGATTCGAACGCGACAGCTGCAGCAGCGGATTCCGATGGCATTGTTGACCGTCGCCAACAGGTTATGGTGGTCGTTTCCATGTACATCGGCTACGCCATGTTCATGGTGCTGAGAATGGATCCGCCGGTTGCAGGCACAGCGATTACTTCCGATCCGAATCTTGGCGTCGACATAGGGGACTGGGGACGCATCCTTGCGATGGGGACCATCGGCGCCCTGGTGGGAAAGTTGATCGGCGGATATGCTGCTGACAGACTGGGAGGACGACTCACCTTCACCATCGGACTGCTGGTCACTGCCATTGGCGTTCTGGCATTCGCGATGTCGTCAGCCGTATGGATGTTTCAGGCGGCTTTTTTTCTGGCACTGATGGCCAAGTCGTCCGGTTGGCCTTCGATGGCAAAGATTATCGAGACGACATTTCGTCCAAACGAATACGGTCGTGTCTGGGGAGTTCTGGCAACCAGTTCCCGAATTGGCACCCTGGTCGCCACGCTGCTGCTGGGCGGTTTGCTGGGGATCATCTCGTGGCAGACAATGCTGTACATCGCCGGAGCCGCCGGCATCGTCATTACCGTCTACTTTGCCGTGTCACAAAAAGCGGCCGCCGAAAAACTCAACGCTGCAATGCCGGACAGCATCGGTGAGCAGGACGGAAGCAACGCAGAGTCCGCTCACCCGCTGTACGGCACCAGTCTTGTCGAAGCAATCCTGCACTTTTTCCGCAGTCGGCAGTTCTGGCTGATCACAGGAAGCATGATGGGCATGACCATCATGTGGGATTTTCTGCTGATGGTTCCGCTGTACCTGCGTGACACTCTCAGTATGACACCAAGCGGTGCGTCGATGGCTGCGTCGGCATTTCCCTTCGGCAGTTTGATTTCAGTGCTGGTGGGAGGATTCACCTTCGACAAGCTCAGGCGGCGGTCAATGGCATGGGTTATGGGCGGTCTGCTGCCGGCTGCATCCTGACGTTCTACCTGATGCCACGATTCGATATGCAGGAGAATGTACTGATCGGGCTGTCACTGGCGCTACTGTTTGTCTTTGGACTCTGCGTTTCGCCATGTTATTACATACCCATGAGTGTATTTTCGATCGAGTTCGGCGGGCCCCATTCTGGTTTTCTGATCGCGCTGCTGGATGCACTGGCGTTTGGAGCGACGGCCGCGTTCTACTACTTTGCGGGCGATGTGGCGCAACGTAGTTGGACGTTGTTTCTGTTCCTGCTGCTGGCCGTTGCTGTGTGGTCGACGTTAACCATGGTATTCTTTCTGCTGGGTGAAGCTAAAAAGCAAGTTCCTGAGGCAGCGTAGATCACAGCATCGCCATGTCGGGCACAGCTGCATGAAATCCATTAGGTGAGTTAGACAATTGATCCGATGCTCCTCAAAAAACACATGGTTGGTGATCGTCCCCTTGTTGATTATGTTGCAGTGCGACGTTTCCGGCGCTGCGGACGATGCGTTTTTTGAAGCACAGATTCGACCACTGCTTATTGAGCATTGCTACAGGTGTCACAGCGGCAAGAAGACAAATGGGGGACTGGCTCTCGACACGCGAAGCGGCTGGCAGAAGGGCGGCGAGAGTGGACCGGCGATCATTCCCGGAAAGCCCGACGAAAGCCTGCTGATCCAGGCCATTAACTACGAGTCGCTGGAAATGCCGCCACAGGACGCTGGCGGAAAACTCAGCGATGTAAAAATCGCCGCACTCACAAAATGGGTCCGGCTGGGCGCAGCGGATCCGCGTGAAGAAGTCGAGCACCTTGGCGGCATGAGTCTACAGGAGGCGAAATCATGGTGGGCGTTCCAGACGTTACCACCGGCAGAAGAACATCCAGACCCGGCCGACGTGGATCGTTTCATCAGCGCCGAACTGGCATCCCGATCCCTGACTGCGAACGCGCGGGCAGACCGCCGGACACTGATTCGTCGAGCCACCTACGATCTGACGGGGCTGCCACCAACGCCGGACGAGGTGGAACGGTTTTTTGCTGACGAATCCGACACCGCATTCGCAACGGCCATCGAGAGGTTACTGAAGTCGCCGCAATACGGCGTGAAATGGGGACGGCACTGGCTGGACGTTGTGCGCTACGCAGACACAGCCGGTGAAAACACGGACCGCCCACTGCCACACGCATGGAGATACCGCAATTGGGTCTTCGACGCATTCAATGACGATCTGCCGTTTGACCAGTTTGTCCATATGCAGCTGGCCGGCGACGTTCTGCCTGCCGACGGCAGCCCGCAGAAAATGAGCGAAGGAATTATCGCAACGGGCTATCTCGCCATCGCACGACGCTTCGGTCACGACATCGACAAAGACATTCACCTGATGCATGAAGACGTGATCGACAACCTGGGAAAGAACTTCCTGGGCCTTAGCACTGGCTGTGCGCGCTGTCACGATCACAAGTATGACCCGCTCACGGCTGAGGATTACTACGCACTTTACGGCATCTTCAGCAGCACGCGTTTTTCTTTCCCCGGCTGCGAACCCAAAGGACAGCCGCGGGACCTGGTTCCGTTGTTGCCTCAAACACGAATCGACGAATTGACGCAGGCGTGGCAGCAAAGAAACGATGAAGCGGTTGCCGAAAAGAATCGGCGCGAGCAGTCGACAACCGAAAGCAGAAATCGATTAAAAGAGCAGGCTGCGACGTCTTCCCGGGTGCTGGCGACTGCAGCAGTTGGTGAGGGCGTCAGTGTTTCGTTCGCGGACGCTGAACGCGAATCGCTGAAGCCATTCGCAATTCGGAAGGGCGAGGTCCTGCAATTGACCGTTTTCCCGAACGATGGTCACGGAGCGGACAGCACACTGGTGGACCTGCAGATCACTGATGTCGGTAATACCGATCGCCAGTGGAACATATCCGACGTCATCCCGGATTTGCTCAGCGGTAATCCTCATCAGGCAAGTCACGGCGCGGTGTGGTGTTTTCTGGAAGTCACCGATGGCCCGAAGTTTCTGGCCGAAAGACAGGACGGTATCGACGGCCACGCCGATCTGAGCGCATGGCGATTCGGAGACACACCATCAATATTTGTCAATCGATCGAATGAACCAGTCAACGTATGGACGTCGTTGCCGGCCACGTCTTTCTTTGTACATCCTGGCCCCCGGCGACCGGTCGCGGTGGCGTGGGTTTGCCCGGATGACGCTGTGATCAGTGTCAGCGGCCGAGTCATGGATGCTCATCGTTCCGGCGGAGACGGAGTCGCCTTTCGGCTTGAGCATATCGCGTCGTCGGAATCAGGAGCCGCACTTGTCGCACTGGGCCAATCGCAAAATGCATCTGATATCGTCGTCGAACCGTCGCCAGTGGTTCCTGTCGCATATGCTGTGGTCGAAGGCACAGTGGGAGACGCCGCGCTGCACAAACGGGGTGACCCTGAGCAACCTGGAGATTCTGTGCCACGCCGCTGGGTTTCGATTCTTGGTGGCGACGTGGTGCCGGAAGGTGCGGGCAGCGGTCGTCGGCAGCTCGGTGACTGGATCGCACAGCACCCGCTGACGGCCCGAGTCATGGTCAACCGCATCTGGCAGTGGCATTTCGGAACGGGTCTGGTGGCAACACCCAACGACTTCGGTTCGCGTGGTCAGCGACCCACACATCCGCAACTGCTGGACTACCTGGCCACTCAGTTCATCGCCAGCGGTTACAGCGTGAAAGCGATTCATCGACTGATCATGAATACCAGGACTTATCAACGAAGCAGCGATGTTAGTGAATCGTCAGCCACGAACGACGCAGAGAACCGATTCCTGACGCGGTTTGCGCGGCGCCGACTGAACGCTGAAGAAATCAGAGACAGCTTGCTGGCGGCGGCAGACAATCTGGACACAACGGTCGCTGAAGCACATCCATTTCCGGCCGAGAGCACATGGACGTATACGCAGCACAATCCGTTTTCGGCCGTCTACGAGACGAACAAACGCAGCGCATACCTGATGGTCCAGCGGCAACGCAGAGATCCCTACCTGGCACTGTTTGACGGAGCGGACCCGAACGCCAGTACTCCGGTCCGTCAGCTGACGACCGTTCCGACTCAGGCTTTGTACTTCATGAACGCCCCGTTTTTTCACGACCAGGCGGCGAGATTCTCGCAGCGAGTCCTGACCGCGGGCGGGAATTCGGCTAAGTCCGAACAAGTCAAAGGTCAGCAGCGAATTGAACGCGCGTTCGGTTTGCTCTATCAGCGGCAGCCAACCGCCACCGAATACGCCGCCGCCGCGCATTTTCTGGATCAGTACCCCGGCGGCTTGCAGGAAAAATGGGCCGCCTATGCGCGGGTACTGCTGGCGGCGAACGAGTTTCTTTTTCTTGATTGAATCGGACATGGCCGGAACACGCAACACACCTGATCGACGATCGCTGCTGCAGTCAGCGGTCGCCGGTTCCACACTCTTTCCTGGAATCGTCCAGCAACTGCTGGCGGACAGCGGCGACCCACTCGCAGCTCGGCAGCCGCAGTTTCCTGGTCGTGCAAAAAACATCATCTTTCTGTTTATGACGGGCGGCGTGTCTCATGTAGATACGTTTGATCCGAAGCCCGCACTAACTCGCGATCATGGCAAAGAAATCAAGGCGGATCATCCGGAGATCAAAGACCGTCCGGGATACGAACGTATCTTTCTGAAACGTCCTCAATGGAATTTCAAACGGCATGGACAATGCGGCACGGAAGTCAGCAGCCTGTTTCCCAATGTTGCCGAGTGCGTCGACGACATCGCAATGATCCGGTCCATGCATACGTCTCATTCGAACCACTACAACGCGACTTTGGGCATGCACACCGGTTCGTTCGCTTTTTCCCGGCCAAGTCTGGGTTCATGGGTGAGCTACGGGCTGGGCACGATGAACCAAAACCTTCCTGGTTTCGTCGTAATCGCACCAAAACAGACGTACGCGGGAACTCAGGTTTACGCCAGCGACTTTCTGCCGGGAGCACATCAGGGAACGGTGGTTGTGCCCGGCGCTACCCCCGTGACAAACATCGCGCCGCGCGTGCCAGTGAGTCGCCAGAAAATGGAACTCGCCGCACTGAGGGCAATGAATGCAAAGCACCTGCAGTCCCGCAACAACGACTCACTGCTGTCGGCCCGGATGCGTTCGTTTGAGACCGCCTTTGGCATGCAGATGGCGGTCCCGGACGCGTTCGATTTCGGACAGGAATCCGAAGCCACGCTGTCGACCTATGGGCTGCAGCGAAACCAAACGACCGGATTCGGCTGGCAATGCCTGGCGGCTCGTCGACTTGTGGAACGCGGCGTGCGGTTTGTCGAACTGATCGATACAGGGTCTTCCGGCAACTGGGATGCTCACGGAGACATGATGTCCCACGTATCACTGGCGAAAAACGTGGATCGGCCAATTGCCGGGCTGCTGAAAGATCTGAAACGGACGGGCATGCTGGAAGACACGCTGGTTGTGTGGACAACGGAATTTGGTCGGACGCCGTTCAACAACACGGCTGACGCAAAGGGGCGCGAGCACCACCCGTGGGCATTCACTTCATGGCTGGCCGGTGCCGGAGTAAAAGGAGGCATGGTCCACGGAGCGACCGACGAATATGGTCTGCGTTCCGTCGAACAATCGGTTCACATTCATGACTTCCACGCGACAATTCTACACCTCATGGGATTCGATCACGAGCAACTGACGTACCGACACGCAGGTCGGGACTATCGGCTTACGGATGTGGAAGGCAATGTCGTCAAGAATGTGCTGGCGTGAGACAAAGGGTCGGGAGTCTTTTTCGGAAGAACGTTCGCTCACACGGATTCTTCTCCGCCCGAAAAAGACTCCCGCCCCTCTCGCCAACACCGATACCCGTCCGCATCGTTCAACGTCCGGAACGATCGTCTTCCGGGTGCCCCGTGAGCCGTCCTGCTTCCAAAAATGCTTCGATGTCGTTCTGCAAAGATCGGGCAGTGCTAAGTGCGAATGCAAATCCCACGGCTCCCAGCGCACTGAGAATTTCTAGTGCGAACGTACTGTTTGCGTCGGGCATGTCGTCGCTGGTCAGCAACAGCAGCATGATTCCGGCAGCCGGTACACCACCGGCAAGATACAGCGCCCACGCCGACTGTTCAGATAACTCGTGAAGTTCAGCCTCGTCGCCCACGGTCAATCCATCACCTCGCAGTAACGCGGGAAAGAAAGAACGAACGGCCAGCACGGACAGCAGAAAAAACGGATAAGCCGCAGCCACCATCCCACAGATCAGCAGCGACCCGAAAAAGTGAGCATACCATTTGGCGTCCAGACCGCCGGTGATGATGTGCAGACTGATGGGATAGGCCAGTCCGGCAATAACCCATTCCG
>JAPYTO010000083.1 GCA_029941865.1 Fuerstiella sp.
CTAAGGTTTCGCCGTGAATTTCTTCTTCAGATAATCGCTGGTCAAATGCTTCAGCACATCAATGGGTTCGCAACTGTTGTCGTCGCCATAATCGACGTCGACCGGGCCAATGGTTTTGACTGCGCGGATGGCGGCGGTGTTCAGCTTTTTGTTTCTCTTTCCAATACCCATCATTGCGCCGCACATTGACTCCCGGACCCACATTTCCTCGCCGTGGATCGTCTGCTGAATGTGTTTGATGCGGGCCAGGTACCAGACATCGTCCATGGCCGTGATGTTCTTTTTGGACAGTTCATAGACCAGTGCATAGCCGCAGCGGCGGCGTACGTCATTTTTGCTTTCCATCCAGTCGCAGGCCAGTTCAAAGGCAAACGGCGCCTTCGCCAGCGTCGCGTCGCAGGAAGCGAACACGTGTGACAGCATGCCGGCGTTCAACTCTTCCACCTGTTCTTCGGCCTGCTCACGTGACAGTTGCTTCGGGTCGTCAATCAACAGACCGATCACCTTTGCGTCATAGAAGTCACTCTTCCACAGTTGCCCGGCAAGCTTATGATCCCGCCCAATCTGTTTGGCCAGTTTTCGCAACTGCGTGAGGCCAATACCGAAGCTCTTCAACGTACGTGGTTTCTTTTTCCAGTGCGCAATGCCACGTTTGTTTCGGTTTTCTTTCAGGAGTGCGAGGACCTGTGTCTTTGTCATGGCTGAATTCCTTCAATTGGAGTGTGTTTCCGCCGCTCCAGTATTCCTGTCAGGTAGCTCAACAGAAAGAAACCTGGTAGAGAAACAAGCCGCTGCTTCAACCGCCCCCACCTCGATCTCGCCCAGTTGTTCAATCTGTTCAACCAGGCTTTGCCACCGTTCCAGCTGCATGCCGCACAACGGTACATCTTCTGTCGTGCCGCACAGAGGCAACATGGCCTCGGCCCCAAAGGCCAGTGCCTCCAGTGTCATGTCGTTATTGTCGGCATGGATACGTTCATTGACCGGCACGGGATCGTCCAGATATGCGTACCATCCACGCACGCTGGCCCCCACCACTTTGCGGACGATTTCCGGATTATCCCGGATCGTATCCTCGGTCGTGACCAACAGGCTGGCGTACGGATTGAACCCGATATTCGACAGCATCAGGACCTTTGGATCTCCACCCTTCTCTCGTGCGACGAACGGTTCACTGAACACATAACCCTGCTGAGCAAAGTTCTTTTTCTGCAGAAACTCACCGACCAATCCGGCGTACGGAACCATTGTAACGTTGGTCAGCGGCAGCTGTTTCTTCATCCACAGAGCGAACGGGCGAGTGTCGCTAATGGCGAGTTCCACGTCTGTGAGTTGCTGCAAAGTGTCAATGTCTGACGATTCGTGCACCATGATGCAGCGTGGTGACTGCTGCAACGGCGCTGCCACGGCCACCAGCTTTGCTCCTCGTGACCTTGCGAGTACCACCATGTCAGCATTCGAAACCGCAAATCGAATTCGCCCGGCCGCCAGCTCCTGAATAACAAGCGTCGGAGCGCCCGGTCCGCCGGGCTGAATAGTTACGTTGACACCGACTTCGTCGAAGTATCCCAACTGACTGGCGGCGACATAGCCCCCGTGCTCGGCCTCGGCGTACCAATTCAACGCCAGGGTCTCCGATGGAACGGTGTCGGTTGAGGCGGTCTGATGATCGGTGTCTGATGCAGGGGTGCCACAGCCGATGATGAGGCCGACGGCGACCAGGTAGTGGAATCGATGTTTCATAGGCGGTGGTCGCTTTCGTCCGCAGTCGAGCGCAAGTTAACTGACGTTAAAGCGTATGCGGCGTTGTGACTTCTGCCAATCGAGTTGTCTGGACAGCTGGTCATTCCGGCGCAAATCTTTGCCTGACCCGCATACTCTTCGTAATGAGTCTTTCACAATTGTCCGCCCTTTGTCCGGCAATTTGTGCGGCAGACGAGGATCAAATCTTGCAGTTTACGCCAAAACCCTCAGGATGCTGGAGTTCTGCGGCAACATGACAATGCGGGCTGTTTCAGGGCCACAATTCCTTGTAAGGTTCAGGAAGACCAATATGTCATAAGACCGAAGCAATACAATGCTTAGGTACGTTCTCGCGCATTGGGTCGGCGGACGACACGGTTTCTTCACCGGTTGAGTCCACCGCCTGTCGCGTGAAACGAACGTGCCACCAAAATACAGCTCCACCTCGGCGGCAGGTCGGTTTCGCAGCTGCTCACGGTCGCCTCGTCGGAATTCCCACCATGTTTCGTTATTTGCTTACCTTAACCATCTGTATCTTCGCCTCCGTTGTTGCGGCGGGGCAGGATGCGATTCCGAGTTTCGGTGATCCTCTGTCTTTTGGAGCACCGTCTGCACCCGCCGGCAGTTTGGAAGTTAGTGCTCAGTTGATTCCGGTTGACGCAACCAGCGTAGACCTGGCCGTTACCGTACAACTGCCATCTCACAATTACATCTATTCCACCAATCCGTCGTTCGGTGTCGCCACAAAAATTGCCATCAAGCAGCCGGCGGGTCTGACGCTGGTCGGAAAGATTCGCCCTGATCGGGATCCGGAGTCAAATTTCGACACCAACTTCCAGCAGACTGTCGAAAAGTTTTATGACCAGGTCACATGGACGCAACGTGTGCAACTGGAACCCGGACAGCTGACATCCCGATTTGAGATTCAAGGAGAACTGACGGGGCAGTATTGTTCCAGCGGTGACGGCGGCACCTGTCGACCGATCATTCCCGCCGCAAAGTTTGTCGCATCGCTTCCGGCGGGATTTGAAGCTCCTGCGGCGCAAGGCAATGCACCAGGCGCGACGAACTCAAAATCGACGGTCGTGGTGGTGCCGGAAATGCGGCTGCCGAATGATCTGCAGGAATCGCCAATCCGTTTTACGGTTTCATTGGCACCGGAAGATCCACTGCCCGGCCAGGATGTGTTGCTGACAATCAGGGCCGACATCGACTCGCCATTTCATACGTACTCGATCACCCAGGACCCTGAGGTGCTTGGCACACATCCGACGGAAATCCTGCTGGGTAACGTCAGCGGTCTGGAGCAGATCGGCACAAAGTTTTCTGTGACGCCGGCACCGAACAGGACGCCCAGCGAGCTGGACGAGGAC
Source organism: Fuerstiella sp. (assembly GCA_029941865.1). Taxonomy (GTDB): domain Bacteria; phylum Planctomycetota; class Planctomycetia; order Planctomycetales; family Planctomycetaceae; genus Fuerstiella. The sequence goes on from JAPYTO010000083.1 coordinate 3,117, forward strand.
GAAGTTGTCGAACTTCATGAGGGCTCCGTCGTATGGAGTCGCAGATTCACTCTGGTCGACGATGCCGCCTCTGTGGAAGGACAGATCGTGTTCCAGGTGTGCGACGATCGTCGCTGCCTTGCACCTGCAACTGCCGCCTTTGCCGTTCAACTTGGTAGTGTTCACACGGTCAGTGGTGCTCCATCCGCGCCGGCCTTACCCGGTGCCAATGACGTCGTTGTCGAGCATGAGTTCGGCAAGGGTGGGCAACAGGAAGGTCTTATGGCATTCGTGATTACCGCCGTTGGATTCGGCTTTATATCACTGCTGACCCCATGTGTGTTTCCGATGATTCCTGTAACCATCAGTTACTTTCTGAAGCAGGGCAGTGACCGCCCCGGCCAGACAATCAAACTGGCCACCATCTACTGCCTTGGAATTGTCGGCGCCTTCACGGTTCTGGGTCTCCTGCTGTCGATCATCTTCGGTCCCACGGCTCTTAATCAACTGGCGAACAACCCCTGGCTGAATCTCTTCTTTGCCGCCGTATTCACTGTCTTCGCGCTGATGTTGATGGGGATGTTCGAAATAAGTGTCCCGTCGTGGGTGCTGACGTGGACGTCCAAGAAACAGGAATCCGGTGGGGCGATTGGCGTTCTGTTCATGGCATTGACGTTCACCCTGGTTTCCTTCACCTGTACATTTGCCTTTGTCGGTCAGCTGGTCGTGCTGGCAGCGAAGGGAAGCTATCTGATGCCAATCATTGGCATGGTCGCGTTTTCAACCGCGTTTGCATCACCGTTCTTCTTCCTGGCTCTGTTTCCCAGCCTGCTGGCTAAGCTGCCCAAAAGTGGTGGCTGGATGAATTCGGTCAAAGTCACGATGGGGCTGTTGGAACTGGCGGTCGTGTCTAAGTTTCTGAGCGTCGCCGATACGGGATTCAGCCCGACCGGAACGCCGCAGTTTCTTGATTACCATCTGGTGATGGCCACGTGGATTTCGGTCTCCGTGGTGACCGGGCTGTATCTGTTAGGCGTCTTTCGCATGCCTCACGATTCTCCGACCGAAACGGTTGGTCCGATTCGCTGTCTGTTCTCCATGAGCTTCATTGGGTTTGCGGCCTATATTGCACTGGGTCTGTTTACGCCCAAAGGTCCCGAAGGGATCATATGGCAGCAACTGGTAGCCTTTGCCCCGCCTCAGATTAACTATTCAAGTACCGACGAGGGATACTTCGTTGAGCACGATGGTCTGCAATATTCACTGGATTTCGATCAGGCGGTCGAGACGGCCAGCAGCAGCAATCAGCTCATGTTTCTGGATTTCACCGGAGTAAACTGCATGAATTGTCGGCTGATGGAAAACGGCGTCATGGCCTCCGCCCAGGTTCATTCGGTCATCAAGGACCTGGTAAGAGTGCAGTTGTATGTCGACGAAGTACCTGGTGTGAAAACCAAGCCTGAAGAACACGAACGGCTGCTGACTCGCAATCACGGACTTCAGCAGAACTGGCTCGGCGACGTCGCCATCCCGGCCTATGTCATTGCCACGCCCGACGGCCAGGAAATCCTGGCGACGTTCAAAGGACTGGATAGCGACGGAGTTGAATTTCAGCAGTTTCTTGAGGCCGGTTTGCAGGAATGGCAGCAGCGTCAGACGTCCGTCGGTGGCCCGACGGCGGCGATCCAGAACGCAAGCTACACCACGCGCTGAGACCCGGCGCCCGGCGCCGATCTCCACCGCTGCAGCAGTCGTGTCGCTGACCGGGGGGACCTTCGGTCGCTCAGCGTGCGGGGTCAGAAACCCGCGCACAGCGGGTAGCACGGTTGCTTGCAACCAGTGTTGCGCAGCAACAGGAGGTGTGCAACGTTCTGCGACATCAATTGCCATAAGGTCGTTCCGTCACGGCCTCTTGTGCCTTCGGCACCCAAAGGTTGCAAGCAACCTGGGCTACCCACCACCATCGTGCCCCCATTCTTAAGGCGTACAGGTCTCCTGACCTTGCCCGTTTGCGGGACCGAAGGTCTCCACCACAGCAACGGTCACTTCCGTGGACAAGGGAGACCTGCGGTCAGCGAATGTGCGGGGTCAGAGACCCGCGCACAGCGTGTCGGGCTTTGTGCTGGCGTTGTTCAGCTATGCCAGCAGCTCTGTGGCAATTTCGTTCCACAATGAGTCGATTTGATCCGTTGTGCGGGCCGGTTTTCCGGACCTGTTGAACCAGTAGCCGGCGTTGCCTATGTCGCCTTCGATCAAATGCAGCAGTGCGTGGATCCATGAACCCATCGGGGCCTGAATCTCCTGGGCGATATCGTGAGCGGTGTCCCAGTTGCCGGCTTTGGTGTGCCACAGTGATTGAAGTTCAGCAGACAGGTCGGCTGGCGGCTGTTCATCAGATTGGGCAGAAGTCAGAAGTTCGTCGACGGTCATGGTAGTTGGTTCGTTCCGATCAGAGTCACGAGTTGTGTCGGCATTGTTACTCAGCCAGGGACGCTACGTCCGGGCAGGTACACACAAGGTGGCGGTCTCCGTACACGTTGTCAACTCGGCTGACAGGTGGCCAATACTTAAAATCCTTCAGCCATGCCGCCGGATAGGCGGCCTGTTCCCTAGAATACTGATGGTTCCAGCTGTCCGACAGCAGCACGTCTGCCGCATGCGGTGCATTCTTCAGAGCGTTGTCTTCGCGAGATCCACGGCCGTCCCGAATGTCCATCATCTCACCGTGGATCAGGATCATGGCGTCGCAGAATCGATCCAGTTCCGCTTTGGATTCACTTTCCGTAGGCTCAATCATCAAAGTCCCCGGCACGGGCCAGGACATCGTGGGCGCGTGAAAACCGTAATCCATCAATCGCTTCGCCACATCCTCAACCTCAATGCCCGTGTCTTCCTTGAAGGGCCGCAGATCGAGTATGCATTCATGCGCCACCAGATTGTTTGTTCCCCGATAGAGCACCGGAAAATACGGTTGCAGTCGATTCGCTATGTAGTTGGCATTCAGAATGGCGATCCGCGTCGCTTCAGTCAAACCGTCGGCTCCCATCATGGCGATGTACATCCATGAAATCGGCAGAATGCTGGCACTGCCGAACGGCGCGGCGCTGACGGGACCGATGTTGTCATTCAGGTGAACGGGATGTCCCGGCAGGTAGGTGGCCAGGTGTTCAGCCACTCCAATCGGTCCGACCCCAGGCCCGCCGCCGCCGTGTGGAATGCAAAATGTCTTGTGCAGGTTCAGGTGACAAACATCCGCGCCGATTTCACCAGGTGAACAGAGGCCCAGCTGAGCGTTCAGGTTGGCTCCGTCCATGTAAACCTGAGCGCCGTTGTCGTGCACGATCTGGCAGATGTCGCGAATGGTCTCTTCGAACACGCCGTGAGTTGACGGGTACGTGACCATCAATGCCGACAGGTGCTCCGCGTATTCGGCAGCTTTCGCCTTCAGGCTGAGAATGTCAATATTGCCGTCTTCATCACAATCAACAGCGACAACCTTCATTCCGGCCATCACGGCGCTGGCAGGATTGGTGCCGTGTGCGGATGTTGGAATCAGGCAGACATTCCGGTGTCCCTGATCGTTTGCCTGATGAAATGCCCGGATGGCCAGCAGTCCCGCGTATTCTCCCTGAGACCCTGCGTTTGGCTGCAATGAAACGGAATGAAAGCCCGTGCACTGGGCCAGCCAGGCCTCCAGCTGGGTAATCATTTCGGCGTAGCCTGTCCATTGATCGCGGGGCGCGAAGGGGTGAATCGCATTCACCTCGGGCCAGCTGATCGGCATCATCTCCGACGCCGCGTTCAGCTTCATCGTGCACGAGCCCAGCGGAATCATGCTGGTATTGAGGGCCAGGTCTTTGGATTCCAGACGATGCAGATATCGCATCATCTCAGTTTCTGTGTGGTACGTGTTGAACACGGCTTGTTCAAGGTAGGAATCCTTGCGAATCAGATCGTCACTGAAGCCTGTCGACGGACTGGCAGCGGTTCGGTCCGCATTGAACAGGTGCAGAAGTTCGTTGACTTCTTCGTCCGTGGTATGTTCGTCCAGCGAGATGCCGATGTCACCATCGTCAAAACGTCGCAGGTTGAATCCAGCCTCGCATGCTTTCGCCAGGATGCTGTCACTGCCGGCATGTGTTACTCGCACCGTGTCAAAGAAGACGGTATGTCGCAGCAGGCAACCCGCCGCGGAGAGCGATTCTGCCAGGACGCGCGTCTGCTGGTGAATTCGATCCGCGATGTCCCGCAGTCCCTGCGGACCGTGGTACACGGCGTACATTGATGCCACGACACCCAGCAGGACCTGAGCCGTACAAATGTTGCTGGTCGCTTTGTCACGCCGAATATGCTGTTCGCGAGTCTGCAGGGCCAGGCGGTAGGCGAGTTTTCCGTGGGCGTCTCTTGATACGCCCACAAGCCGCCCCGGCAACTTGCGTTTTAGCTTATCCGTGCAGGCGATCCATGCAGCATGAGGTCCACCGAAGCCCAGTGGCACTCCGAATCGTTGGCTGTTACCAACAGCGATATCGGCTCCCCATTGTCCTGGCGGCTGTAGCACCGTTAGCGCCAGCAGATCGGCGGCGGCCACAACCTTGACGCCTGCCGCATGAGCACGTTCTGTGAATGAGGTGAAGTCCGCAATATGACCGCTGGTGTCCGGGTATTGAATCAGGACACCGAAAACGCCATCGGTAAACTCGAAGTCGTCATGCTTCCCGACAACAATGTCAATGCCCATCGGCTCGGCGCGTGTCTGCAGCACGGCAATCGTCTGCGGATGACAGCCATCCGACACGAAAAACGTCTTCGCTTTTCGAATTCCGGCCGCGCACATGTTCATCGCTTCGGCGGCGGCGGTGCATTCGTCCAGCAGTGATGCATTGGCGACATCCAGACCACTGAGTTCTGTGATCATGGTCTGAAAGTTCAGGCAGGCTTCCAGCCGGCCCTGAGAGATTTCGGGCTGATAGGGCGTGTAAGCTGTGTACCAGCCGGGGTTCTCCAGAATGTTGCGCAGAATCACAGCCGGAGTGATGCAGTCGTGGTAACCCAAACCAATCAGCGAACGTCTCACCTGATTGCGGCTCATGATCTGCTTCAGCCATGCCAGGGCCCCGGTTTCACTTTTGGCTGCCGGCAGGTCGAAGGGCTGCTGCCGTCGAATGCTGGCGGGCACGGCCGCGTCAACGAGCTGCTGCACCGATTCGAAACCGATTCCACGAGCCATCTGTGCCGCCACATCGGGCGACACTCCGAGATGGCGGCGTTGAAACGAGATTTGAGAGGACATGTTTTCCGTCACACAATCAAGGGTCGTTGACATGGCGGGATGTTGGGTTCGTGGTACTAATGTTTACGGATGATGAATGTTCTGTCGGTCGCGGCAACCAGCCCGGGACTCGCAGTTCAGCTGTGTGTCCGACCATCGCCGTTCCGATGTTCTGTGGCGAAGCAGAGTTCTGCGGATATGTGTTCCCAAGCCGGAGCCTGTGAACACGACAGACCGCTGGTGTCTTGTCTCGTTCTAAATATGGATTTGTGTGCCACTGGCTCCGCCAGTGTTTCGTCTACCTGAAGGCACTGGCAGAGCCAGTGGCACACATATATACAGGATTGGCCGCTAGCTGATTTTGCCAGTGTAATCGCCCGGCCCCATGAGATGCTGCAGTTCTGATGGATTCGACAGCTTCAGCTTGAAAAGCCATCCTTTGTCGAACGGAGAATTGTTGACAGTCGCGGCATCGTCGGCGAGGGCGTCGTTGACTGCCACAACCTCACCGCTGACAGGAGCGTAGATATCACTGGCAGACTTGACCGACTCAACGACGGCGATTTCGTCCTTTGCACTAAACTGACGACCGACTTCCGGCAGTTCAATGTACACCAGCTCCGTCATTTCATTCTGAGCATAATCGGTAATGCCAACGGTGACGATGTCTCCGTCCTCCAGTCGAACCCATTCATGCGATTCAGTGTATTTCAGGTTATCGGGAACGTTCATGGGATTCCTTTTCACAAGCCGATATCGATTCGTCGGCAGCCTTTCGGCAAAGGGAAACGTGAGCCAACGGCAATGTGGGCTCCGCGTTAAATGAATGGTTTCTTCACTACTTCCGCCGAAAACCGTTTCCCTCGGATTTCAATTTCCAGGGGAGTACCCGGTTTATTGTGGCCGGACGCTATGTAGGCCATTGAGATGCCACATCCAAGATTCGGTGAGACTCCGCCGCTGCTGAGAATCCCGACTTCCTCATCCCCCGACAGCACCAGATAACCCGGTCGTGGCGGTGGCGATTTTCCGGTCTGCTTGATTGCCACCAGACGCCGATGAAGTCCCTTGGTCTTCTGGCGGATCAGTGTTTCGCGGCCGACGAAATCCGGCTTATGAAGGTCGACGGCAAACGCCAGTCCGGCTTCCAGCGGAGTCCGATCGGGCGACAGATCGTTGCCGTTCAACGGATAACACTTTTCCAGCCGTAGCGAATCTCGTGCCCCCAGCCCCGCGGGCGTCGCACCAGCAACCGTGCAGCGCTGCCACCAGTCCGGTCCGGACGCTGCGGCACAGAACAGCTCAAAGCCATCTTCGCCCGTATACCCTGTGCGGCAGATAATGACGTCGCCATCCGGAGTCGTCAAGGTGGCCATGCAAAACCGTTCCGGCAACCGGGCGGATTCGCCAAACATCGTCTGGAAGGCCGTCACTGCTGCCGGCCCCTGCACAGCGAGCCCGGCGAACTCAGAGCTGCGATTCCCCAGAGTCACGTCTGACTCGGGCAGCTTTGCCTGCATCCAGTCGACGTCCTTATCCACCATGGATGCATTCACCACAAGAAAGTAGTCGTTTTCAGTCTGTCGGTAAACGATGAGGTCATCGATCACTCCGCCGGTTTCATTCAGCAGCAGTGTGTATTGTCCCTGACCAACGTCCAGCCGGGCGACATTGTTGGTCAGGATACTGTCCAGCCAACTCGCCGCGACCCCCACCGTGTCACTGGAAACGAACACCTGGCCCATGTGCGAGATGTCGAAAACTCCCAGCTTCTCCCTGACGGCCCTGTTTTCCGGGATAATGCCCTCATACTGCACGGGCATTTCCCAGCCGGCAAAAGGCACCATCCGGGCTCCCAAACGGACATGAGTGTCGTGAAGCGGTGAGCGACGGAGATCATCCATGACGGAAGTATGGCTTCAATGAAAACAGGCGGAGCGAAAGCGAAGACGCGACAACGCTGATTTTTACCAGCAAATCCGTTGACCGGTAGCCCACCGATATTGAAATTCAGGAAGTCGCCGGAATCACGCGCTGAGAATGACCAGAGCCCCCGCGTTTCCACAATACCGAGATTCTCCTCGGCGATACGAAGCGATATGCTGTTTTCCTGAAACTGACGGGTTGAGTAATCGGGCTGATGACGAATGACGTGGACATTAGAAAGATCAGACAGGATCAACATGATTTACAGGATGTCCGAAATCCTGTTGATCATGTAAATCCTGTCCCAACCAACTCTCGACGTTCGTCGCAAATCGTGAGTTCTGCTTAAGTCCACGCCATTCGGGCTGATGACGGCGGTCGCCCGGTGCACGACAGTTGGACTGTCGAAGGACTGAGTCCTGGTCACGGTGGCGATTTCATCGGGCATTCCGCAGCCCAGCTGAAGTATCAGTCGGTCAGTCCGGACGTTGGCTTGTGCTGCCGTGACTCGCGACCGACATCAACTGTGCCTCCTCAATGAAGGCAGTCGGATTCAACACCACCTGTTCTCCTTCCTGCAAACCCGCTTCGACGAGAACGAATACAGAGTTGCTGTCACCTAATTGTAGAGACCGCCGTTGTGCCTGCTCGGCCGTTCCCACCCAGCAAAAGTATCCTTCTTCAGTTTCCTCTACCGCAGCCACCGGGATGGTCAGTACATCGTCGTGCTGCTCCATGATGACTTCCACCTCGGCACTCATGCCGGGTTTGAGTCCTTCTGCTGAGGGAAGCTGAATGATCGCGTCGTATTTCACCATGTTGCCCGTCCACCATCCGGCCGGCTGAGCGGTCGAGGCAACAGACGAAACTTTGCCGGTCAGCGTCTTCCCGTGCAGCGTCACGGTCGCAGGCATCCCCGGCCTGACACGGTCGATCATCGATTCGTGAATGCCGACTTTAACCTGCATCCGGGACAGGTCGGGCATGAGCAACAGCACCTGATCATTGTGCACGGTCGCGCCTTCTGTGATGTCAGGCGCATCTTTCCACTGGTCGGACCCTGGGTAGATCACAATGCCACTTCTTTCGGCCTTGATGACACAGCGTTGCATCTCCTTCCTGGCCAGAGCAATCCGTTCTTCATCCATGGTCAGGACCTCTTCGTGGCCGTTCGCGGCGGCCTTCGCAGCTTCCCAGTTACCCTTCAGCGTCACAAGTTGTTCGTCCCTTGTGAACTGCTTCAGAACATTGATTTTGGTCTTCCATATTTCCAGGTCCGTTTTGGCGACCCTGACGGCAAATTCCCGTTCTTCCAGGTCCAGTTCACTGACGTACTCGCTTTTGGCCATCAATCTCGCATGGCCAAGCAGGTTCTGCGTGCTGCGCAGGTTCGCCTCAGCGATTGCCTCGTCCTTTTCCAGCGTCATCAACTCAGTGCGATACGTACCTTCCCGATACACCGACAGGGCGAGGCCGGCACTCGTGGCCTGAGCCCTGAACGTTATCGCTGAGTCCCTGGACAAATGAGCGAACTTGGTGCGTTCGTGGAGGTATTCTTCGATCTGTTTATTCTCCAGTCTGATCAGTTCGTCCCCGGCTTCCACTTTTGTGCCACTCTCGATCACCCAGTTGATAGTACTGTTTCCCCGGACTTTGCATTTAATTTTCGTGTTGTCGGAACTCTCCAGAGTCCCCTGCTCAGTCAACGTGACTGGCAGGTCGCCACGTGTGATGGTGTGTACCAGTGTCGGCCCCACCAACTCGCGTGCTTCCGGAACGGAGGCTGTCGGATCGAGTACGACCTCGTCGCCTTCCATCAATCCTGATTGAACAACGATGAACTGATCGTTGCTGGCGCCCAGTTTCAGATCACGTCGTTGTACTTCTTCACCAGTCTGAACCCAGCAGAAGTGCCCCTCGTCAGTGTCCACTACGGCAAACGCGGGCACGGTCAACACGTCGTCGTACCGCGCCACGATCACGTCCACATCGACAGTCATGCCGGGTTTGAGCCCTTCGACTGACGGCAACTGAACGATCGTTTCGTAATTGACTGCGTTTCCGGTCCACCAGCCTGCTGGACTGGCAAGCGCAGCCACGGAGGTGATGGTGGTGTCAAGCGTCCTGTCGGGCATCGTGATTTTCGCAGCAAGGCCCGGCTTGATGTCGTCGACGATCGATTCATGAATACCGATCTTGACCTGCATTTGAAACAGATCAGGCATCAGCAGCAGCACTTGATTGTTGTAGACACTCGCACCCACATCAATGTCCGGTGCATCCTTCCACTTTGCCGTCGAAGGAAAAATCACAAGGCCATCTCCGGGGGCCTTGATGACGCAGTTCTCAAGTTCTACCAGCGCAAGATCAAGTCGACCCTGTTCCAGGGCCACCCCTGCCTCGCGACCTGCCACCCTGGCCGTGGTTGCGGTCAGCTGGCCATTCAGTGTTTCCAGTTTCATCGTTCTGGTGAGTCGGGCCAGCACATCAATCTCAGTTTTCGTGACATTCTGTTCGAGCTCAGCACGCCGGACGCTGTAACTCATCCCCTCAACTTCCAGCTGCGTAACGTAGCCCTGTTCGAACAGTGATTCAGAACTGCGGAGCATTGTCTGCGCACTGAGCAGGTTCCGGGTAAAGACCTTTAACAGGTTATCCAGTTCTTGCATTTTCGAACGAAACCTGCCTTCCAGGTAACCGTCGAGGGCAACCTGTGCCTTCTCCAGATCCGCCTGCGCTTGTGCGAGCTGCGCTATTTCGTTGTTCAGATCCGTTTTGCCCAGACTGACGGTCTCTTCAATACGCTTGGTATCCAGCCGGACCAGTTCATCACCCTGCTGCACAATCGTTCCTGGCGCGATCACCCACGTAACAGTGCTCCGCCCACCGCGCCCACCGTACCCGCCCCGGATTTCGCACCTGATTTCGGTGTTTTTTGAACTCTCCAGCGTGCCCTGCTCGGTGACCGTGACCACCAGCGTGCCGCGCGTGATCGTATGGGGCATCGCGACACCGGATTTCCGTGACGCCATCGCCCCCCAGATGAATGCGGTCACGGAAGCCATCACCGCGACCAGGCTGATCGCCAGCAGACCGACCTTCCACCATCGGCCACGCGACGAGTCATGGCCAGCGTCGCCCCGCTGGCTACGTCCAGATTCTGGAGTCTTGTGCGTTTCTTCGCGAACAAAAGTCGACACGAACCGGTCTCCGGGAGGCGATGGACGCTGCTGATTGACGACGCCCACGAACACACTCACCAAGGGCGACATACGCAAGAAAGTATATCAGACGGCAGCACGCATTCCTCACATGTTCCGTTGCAATATCATCTCTCGTCCGATGATCCGGATTTTTCGTCGAATGCGAGTTTCATTTGATGCTCGTCGCGAATGCCAAGTTCTTTGAACAGCAAACTGGGTTGAATGTCAGTGTTGTGTTGGTACTTGCTGCTTTGATATTCGGTGATATCACCTTCCACAGCATGATAAAAAATCTGGCACACCTGAACGCCGGAATAGATGCGAACAGGCTGAACGGCAAACATTTCCAGGGTCCAGAACCCGCAAAAACCAACGTCGCCAAAACCCGCCGTAACATGAACAAACAGACCAAGTCGACCGATGGACGATCGTCCTTCCAGCATGGGCACGTAGTTGTGCGTTTCGGTGTGTTCGATCGTCCGGCCGAGATACAGCTGATTTGGCTGCAGCACCAAACCATCTTCCGGAATCGTGATACGACGAAATCGGTTGGGACGCTTCATGTCCAGAATGATTTCTTCGTACACCAAAAGCTCGTCGTGGAGCGTGAGGTTGTAGCTGTTGGGATTCAGCTGGTCCTCATGGAAGGGCTCGATATTGAGGTTCTTGCCAAGCTGGGCTTTGATTTCGCTGCCGCTGAGAATCATGAAAGTTCCGCCGAAGGAAACGAGTGAGGAATCATCTGACAGAAACTCATGGGCTTAAAGTCGTTCTGGCGACACCGGATTCGAAGTCGTGAGGCCGTTAACTTCTGCTGCGCGACGCGCTATCGGTCCAACAGGTTGACTCTCGTCAACACCCGAGAGCCGGGAGCGTATGGTTTGTGAGCTGGATGTTCAAGTACGTCGACTTCAGCGAAATCCGGCTGCCGGGGAGCACTATTCACTTCCTGCGGGTATTTCCAGCAACGGATTGCTCTACCCGGAGGCAAACCTGGTGTTGGCACTGGATACCCATGGGCGACTTCGCGACAATCCAGTCGTTGTCTTTCAGTGGATTATTCCTCAACCGGATACCCTAATCGCCTGAAAAGGCTCCGCTGGCTGCGTAATGCTGGTATCGTCAGGCAGCGGGTGTCGTGGCTTTACGTAATTCGACAGAAACATTCTATGGTGGACGGAATTGAAGTCACTTCGCTGAGCCTGCTGGGGGCGGGCGAAGGCCAATGATAAAGACGCCTGGCACCAGGTCGTTCATTTGTACGGTCCATTGGTCGAGAAGTGGTGTCGTCGCTACGGCCTGAGTGACGAGGACGCTGCGGACGTTTTTCAGGAAACCTTCAAAACGGTGGCTCGGCACATTGTCGACTTTGTGCCCGGTCGTTCGGTGGCGTCGTTTCGTTCGTGGCTGAAGACGATCGTCAGGACCCGTACGATCGACTATCTGCGGAAATCCAAACGGCACGTTGACGCGACCGGCGGCACGGCGGCGCAGTTGCGAATCGCTGATCTTCCGGATCCGCTGGGCGAGGACTCAGAAGAAGAATCTGAGGCGGACGATGCACTGGTTGTGCATCGAGCGATGGACCTGATTCGAGGCGAATTCGATCCTCGCAACTGGTCCGCCTTCGAGCAGGTTGAACTGAAAGGCCGTACGGCCACGGAAGTGGCAGCAGAACTGAACGTCGCGCCCCAGACGATCAGGCAGGCAAATTACCGAATTCGACGGCGGTTGCGTCTGATCCTGGAGGATCTGGTCGAGTAGCCGTTATCCGAAAACGTTCTTTTGTGAGGTAGGAAAGAGGCGGTGTCGATAGCCAGGGGATTCAAGCGGACGCTCGTAAATCAACAACAACCTGTGTTTCCTCTGGCAGGAGACTCCCGACGTTGCGGTAAATACGCAGGCAACCCAAATGGCCATTCCACCGACAAAAATTGCAGCCTGCCCGCCGAATGATGTTCTGGCGCAGTTGGTGTCGGGAAGCCTGCATGAAGACGATGCTGTGAAACTGTTTCAGCATCTTGATGGCTGTGACTTCTGTCGGAACAAAGTGGACGAACATGAGAAACGCACGCCAGGCGTATTGGCGTCCGCCCGCAAAAGCAAACCGAGGGCAAAGCCGGACCATCCGCAGCTCGCGAACCTGATTCGCAAGGTTCAGAATCAGGGAACCTCAGAAGTTGCCGTACACTTATTGCCTCAGGAGGTGGTTCCCGTCGACAGTTTCGTCACCGGGCTACGTCGTTGCGGACTGTTTCCGGTGGAGGAAGTGGACGGCCTGCTGAGCGGCGTGACCGCCGCTGACAGCAGCTCCATGGCTAAACAGCTCATCAAGCAACGCAAGTTGACGCCGTTTCAGGCGCGCGTTCTGCTGAAAGGCCGCTGGAAGGGACTGGTCCTCGGAAACTACGTGCTGCTGAAGAAACTGGGCCAGGGCGGCATGGGTAACGTGTTCAAGGCTCGACATCGTCGACTGGGCCGCGTCGTATGTGTGAAGGTGATGAATTCCGTGGGTCGGAAGTCGCCCAACATGATGGAGCGTTTTCGCAATGAAGCACGCACCGTCGCAGCGTTAAGCCATCCTGATTTTGTCGTGGCGCATGATGCTGATGAGGCTGAAGGTGTCCCCTTCCTGGTGATGGAATACATAGAAGGCAGTGACCTTGCCAAGCGTGTCGCTGCACACGGTCCGCTGCCGGTAAAACAGGCGTTGGAGCTTGTGTGCGAAGCCGCTGAAGCTCTGCAGTACGCCCACGACCAGGGTATCACCCATCGCGATATCAAGCCACACAACATGCTGCTGTCAGAAGATTCTGATTCCGATGAAGTCAGCATCAAGATTCTGGACATGGGGCTGGCACGCTTTGATTCCGTGCTCAATGACAGTCCGGACTCTGCGACCCCGCCGCCATGACAAATACGGGCGTGATTATGGGCACGGTTGACTATATGTCGCCGGAACAGGCACTCCGCAGTCGCGATGCAGACAGTCGTTCCGACATCTACAGTCTCGGCTGTACGCTGCACTATCTGCTGACAGGCAGACCGGTCTTCGAAGGCGACACCGTCATGGCCCGGCTGATCGCCCATCGGGAGGTCCCCGTTCCTTCGCTTGAACAGAAATGCAAGGGCGCGATGCGTGGTCTCGACGCCGTGTTTCATCGCATGCTGGCCAAAAATCCTGATCGTCGCTACCAGTCGATGAATGACGTAGCTGCTGACATCGACGCGCTGTTGGCGGGTTGAGTTCCCGTCGCTGTTGAAATCTGTTCCGCAGCAGAAGGCTCGATCCTTGAACAACGTCGCCGCCGACGTCGCCGCCCAGCGTATGCCACCTGGGCTGGCGTTCTTCTGACCATTTGTTTGATTGTCGCGGGCGTCTGGATTGCCCTCACTAACCAGTCAGAACGCGAGATTCACCTTTCTGCACAGCCGAATTCCGGTGGGACTGCGGTCGCGAATGGCGCACCAATGAAGCCGGACACCGCCTCAGGATTCGCTGCCACGGGCCTGGCATATCCGGTCAACTTCGGCGGAGGCAACCGGTTGCTCGACGGAGGTGACGGAAAAGCTCTGGCAGTGCTGCCCGTCAGACAGTTTGACGATGACGAATATCAGGGGCTCAAACGACAGCTTGACAAATTGAATATTCAGCTGGTCGTAACGACGATTCGTGGAGAGCAGCCGCATCCGAAGCACGACGAGAGTCTGCCTGTCGGATTGCCCGTTCCACTTTCCGAAGTCCGAGCTGATGATTTCGACATGATCTTCTTCATCGGCGGGTCAACAACCGAGTTTCAGTCGAAGGCAGCCACACAGACACTCCAGCCTTTGGTCAGCACCGCGATCGGTCAGGGGCTTGTCGTGGCCGCTTTTTCCCAGGGGGCCCTGCAGGCGGTCGTCGGCGTTGACTTTTATTCGCAGTGCACGCCGGAGCTGGACGGCGACGTGACGTCCGGCAGCCCGTCCGGTCTGGACGGGTGGATCGTACACGCAAAAAGTGCGGTGCAGACAAAGGCGCTGGTTCGCAAAGCAAAACAACTCTGTGAGGACACAGCAGACGGGCGCAAGTTTGGCATGTCCGGTGGAGGCCGCGTCGCGACACGCTTCAATGGTTTTCCCGGACGAGCCCTTCTCATCCTGCCGGACGCATTTGATCCGGCCGAATTTCGCGAACTCGTCGCAGTCCTTGGCCAACAATCCGTCGGATTTGAAGTTGCGTCATCGCGCTGGGGACAGATTTACTCGAACGATCAAACTGTCAGCCGCGTTGCTGACCGAATGCTGGATGAATTCGCGCCACGGAGTTACGACTTTGTGTTCTTCGTTGGTGGCAACACTCAGGAGTTCACCGAACCGGAGGCGAACAAACGTCTTAAGCAGTTGGCGGTCCGCGGGCTGTCTGCGGGGCTCGTTCTGGCCGCCACTTCGCCCAGCGGTCACGACTTGATGCAAATCGCCGATGCATGCGATGGCTGCGCATTTGAGGAAAGGAATCAGATCACAGTTGGTCAACCGAAAGACAAGCCAGGTGCCATTGTTTCCGTCCAGTCGCCCCAACACATGAAGGCCATGTTTAGCGAAATGATTGCAATTCGCGACGAGGTGATCCAACGGCAGCAGGTGGAGTAAACACGGGAGACCATCTCCGCGAGACCATCTCAGGAAGAGCAGCAGCAGAACGTTCGAGACAGTTCATCCGCTCTGTATCAAGGCATTTTTTTAATTGCTCTGCACATCCCCCGGTCGCGGGGGGCCATGTTTTCCACCGGATTTCTGAGGTGGCGTGCACGCGGAGCCGATTTCGGCCTACAATGCGGCGATGAAACACGTTTTGATTCTACTCGCGTTGTTCTTTTGTCGTGTCGCCGTGCAGGGCCAGTGCGCTGTCGGTGACGAGAAGACTGAGCAGCCGGTCCTCAACGATGGTCAGGCGACGGAGCAACATCCTTTGAGTGCTGAGGAACGGGAAGTAATCCAGAAGAGATTTACGGCGGCATTGCAGAATTCTCCGGCGCCGGCCGCCGGCACGACCGGTGCGACTCAGGTTCATTCGCGGCGTGGCGACGCTTTGTTTTTTCTGCGTCGCTATCAGGAATCAGTCGCCGAATACCAGGCAATGGTCAAGCTGGATCCCTCGCTCGACGCCTCGCACTGGCGACTCGGCATCGCACTGTTCTTCGCGGACCAGCCAGCCACAGCAGCGGCGCAGTTCGACAAGTACCACTCGTTCGACAACGTGGATCGAGAAAATGGAATCTGGCGGTACCTGTCGCAGTGCAAAGCCACCGACGCGCAAACCGCAAAGAAAGAACTGTTGCGTTACGAAAAAGATGATCGCGAACCATTTCCCGCCGTCTATAAACTGTTCGACGGTTCACTTTCACCGGAAGCAGCGTTGCGCACCATCCCCGATGACCTGCCTGCGACCGAACTGGACAAGCGACTCTTCTACACAGAACTGTACATCGGAGTACACGCCGCAGCGCAGGGCAGGAACAGCCAGGCGAAGAAATATCTTCGGCTGGCGGTCTCGCGGAAGTGGCCGCGTGACAGCGGTTTTGGCCCCAACTACATGTGGCACGTGGCTCGCGTCCAGCTGGAGGATCTGTTGACGGCAAAGACTGACACGGCGAATTCGCAGCGGTGACACATTGCCCTCCGGAGGGAACGGCGGGGTTTTATTTGTCGGCGTCGTTTAGCCAGGACCGAATCCAGCTCAAAGGGACTCCGATGTGAGCTACCGTCATGGTGCCTGTGAAGTCCGCCGCCGATGGCTGCAGAAACCCTCGCTTCATGCCGACAAACGTCACCGTCTGCTCCGCTCTGACGCAGGCTCCGTCCGCTGTCCCGGTATCACAATCCAATCCCGATGGTACGTCCACGGCCAGAACCCGGGCAGACGAAGCGTTGATCGCCTCGATGATGTTCGAGAATGGTGATCGCAGTTGGCCGCGTACTCCGGTTCCCAGCAGGCAGTCCAGAATCCAGTCCTCCTGCGTCAGTCCATCAAGTACGTGCCCCCAATTGTCCACTTCATCGCCGGCCACAACGGTTCCACCGGAAGCCTGCAAAAAGCCCAGATTTTGTTTTGCGTCGCTGGTTAGCTTTTTGCCGGCCCGCACCAGATAGACGACTGCCTCATCCCCGCTGGATGCCAACAGCCTGGCAACCGCCAGACCGTCGCCGCCGTTATTGCCCGGTCCGCAAAGGACCAGCACGCGCCCATTGTTTCCACGATGTTTTGTCAGCGTTTCCGTCACTCCACGAGCCGCATTTTCCATCAACAGCAGACTGGGCAGGCCCAATTGCGTCGTGGCGGCGGCGTCCAGTTGCCTTGCCTGGTCACGGGTCAGGTTTGGATATTCCGTCATGTCATCCCTGGCCTTTGCTCATTACGAGGTAAAATGCTGGAAATTCGTGCGTTCGACCCCGGGCGCTCGGCCTGTCCGTTCATTTTTTCCGCGAGCATCCGACAGAATACGCCTCACACATGACGACCGCAGGAAAAGTGATAGGATACACCCGACCAGCGGTGGCGTTCTACGAATTTACGATAAGTTGCTGTGTTGCGGCGCGTGCCGTCACCGACTGGCAGTTCACTGCGTGGGGCCGTCCTTTGGCGGATTCACAATACACTATTGTCCTGGTCCGCTTCACACATTAGACCAACGACTAATGGAGCGGTGAAGGTCCTCCCCACTCTATATTCCGAAACCAGTTTGAGAGACGTTTTTGCTAGATTCCTTTAACGATCGATGGGCTCTCGTCACGGGTGCGTCTTCCGGCATTGGAGCGGAGTTCGCTGCGCGCCTGGCTGGTCTTGGCATGCATCTGGTCCTGGCGGCCAGACGCACTGACCGGATGAACGAGCTGGCGGAAAGCCTGCAGACAAAACACGGCACGAAGTGTCACATCGTCACCATCGATTTATCCACGTTGGATGCGGGCGAGAAGCTGGTCAACGCAATCAACGAACTTGGCGTGGATATCGAGCTGCTGATCAACAACGCCGGTGTTGGGCTGATCGGCGAGGTTTCAACCACTGAACCAATCGACATCCAGCAGATGTTGAACCTGAACATCAACACGCTGACGGATTTGACCTATCGCGTTCTTCCCGGAATGCTGGAACGTGGGCACGGAGCGATCATTAATGTCTCGTCTGTGGCCGCCTTTCAGCCGGTCGCTTTCATGGGAGCCTACGCTGCCAGCAAATCGTACGTGTTGCACTTCAGCGAAGCGTTATGGGCAGAAACACGCAGCCGTGGCGTCACAGTAATGGCTCTGTGTCCTGGCGTCACAGAAACAGAATTCTTTGAGGTGGCCGGAGCGCCAGGTTGGCTGCTGAAACATTCGTCGCAGACGCCCGCCAAAGTCGTCCGCAAGGCTCTGGCTGCTTTAGGAAGGCGTCGTCAGTTCGTGGTCACCAACTGGAAGGACTACGTGATGACCATTCTGGTCCGTCTGGCCACCCGTCGCACGGCTGTTAACGAGTCCAAACGCTACTTTCGGCAGGGGACAAAGGAGACGAATGAGACGGCGGATCAGACCCCGTCAACTCCATCGCCGGACGAACAGAATAATTCATAACGACGGCACAGAGCTGTCGCCTCATCGTCCGGCAACTCGCGTCTTTCGGACACCGGGCTGGCAGGCTGTCCGGATACGTCCGTTCTTGTGAGCGGCACGCCGCTAGCCGCCGGTTATTGCCAGTGTTTTCACCCTCGGCTAGCACCTTGCGGCTCACTGTTTCAGGTAACCGGACACCGTGCTACGCCAGAATGTCACGGACGATTTCGCCGTGAACGTCCGTCAGTCGATAATCACGTCCCTGAAAGCGATGCGTCAGCTGCTTGTGATTGAATCCCAGCAGATGCAGAATCGTGGCGTGCAGGTCGTGGACGTGTACGGGATTTTCAGCAATATTGAATCCCAACTCGTCCGTGGCACCGTAGGTCACGCCAGGCTTAATTCCGCCTCCGGCCAGCCACATTGAAAACGAGTTCGGGTGGTGATCGCGTCCGTCGCTGCCGCCCTGCACCATCGGCGTGCGACCAAATTCTCCGCCCCAGATCACCAACGTATCCTTCAGCATGCCCTGCTGCTTCAGATCCCTGATCAACGCAGCACAGGCCTGATCTGTGTCCTTACAGTTCCTGGCAATGCCGTTCTTCAGGTCGCCGTGTTGATCCCAGGACTCATGAAACAACTGCACAAAACGCACGCCCTTCTGAACGAGCCGCCGCGCTAACAGGCAGTTGTTGGCGAACGAGGTCTCACCGGGTTTCGCACCATACATTTCCAATACGTGCTTGGGCTCATTGGCCAGCGACATTGCCTCAGGAGCACTCGACTGCATGCGGAACGCCATCTCGTACGAATTGATTCGGGTGGCAATTTCAGGATCCCCGACAATGTCGAGTCGACCGCGATTCAGCTGGTTGATCGCGTCCAGCGTTTGACGCTGGACTGTCTGATCGACGCCACCTGGATTGGAAAGATACAGCACCGGATCGCCGCTGCTGCGGAATTCGACACCGGAATGCAGCGTCGGCAGGAAACCTGAGTTCCAATTGCCGTTGCCTCCGCTGGGTCCCTTCTTTCCACTGTTAAAAACGATGTATGCCGGCAAATCACGCGATTCGCTGCCCAGACCGTAGGTTACCCAGGATCCCATACTGGGACGACCGAACTGAGGCGAACCCGTGCTCATCAATAGTTGTGCCGGAGCGTGATTGAAGGCATCCGTCTTCATCGATCGAATGATGCACAAATCATCCACGACACCAGCGGTATGCGGCAGCATCTCAGATAGCTGCGCGCCGGATTCACCGTGCCTGGCGAACTTGTATTTCGGCCCCAGCAATTTGGAATTTGGATTGATAAATGCCGCTCGATACCCCGCCAGCAGATCAGCGGGTGGCAGAGTGCCGTCGAGTTTTTCGAGCGTTGGTTTAAAGTCCAGCATCTCGAACTGACTGGGCCCACCGCCCATAAACAGCAGGATGACATTCTTCGCTGTGGCGGGATAATGCGGCTCTTTGGCGGCCAGCGGATTAACGCCGGTCTCAGCAGCGCCGATTGATTCCGCCAGTAGACCCGTCAACGCCATCTGGCCTACGCCGAGTCCGCACTGCTGCAGAAACCAGCGTCGTTTGGCCATGGTGGCTGATCGCGACGCACAGCGCGCGCTGTCTGGTGTTATGTGCATCTTTACCTTTCTATGCATAGTCATCCGATCCATTCGGACAACACTACTGTTTCGTAATCGTCTCATCCAAATTCAGGATCGCCCGGCACACCACGATCCACGGTGCCAATTCATTGGCCGACCGACCGGTGAGTTGCTGGTACAGGTCTGGCGAAACTCCGATAAGCTGATCGACGTCAAATTCGCCTGCCGAAATCCGTGCACGCTGTTGATCCAGCAATGTCTGCAGGATCAACAGTTCACCTGACGCTGGTGAGCGGCTGACGCACAACCGATGAGCATAACTCAATCGTTCGCCGTCCGTCTGCTGACCCTGCCGCAGTACGCGTGCTGCCATGGCCCGAGCGCACTCAACAAACTGCGGCTCGTTCAGCATGACCAGCGCCTGCAGCGGTGTGTTGCTGCGCTGTCGGCGGACGCAGGCGGCGTCTCCCTTCGGAGCGTCAAACAGCTGCAGCGTTGGATAGGGCACGGTGCGATAGCCGTGCACGTACAGACTGCGGCGATACTGTTGACCGCCGGTGGACTGTCTCCACTGCTTTGGTCCGTAACTGGCGGGGGGTAGAAACAGAAAATCCGGAGCCGGCGGATAGACGCTGGGGCCACCGATCGCTTCGTTCAGCAGTCCGCTGGCCGTCAGGGCGATGTCTCGTACGACTTCAGCGTCCACGCGAATTCGGGGTGTCCGGGCCAGCCAGGTGTTAAACGGGTCCTGTGCCCGTAATTCCGGCGTCATCGAGTAAGACTGCTGATAGGTCGCGGAGTTTACGATCAAACGATGAATGTGTTTCAGACTCCAGTTGTTCTCCATCAGCTCGACGGCCAGCCAGTCGAGCAATTTCGGATGTGTGGGAGCGGGCGACTGAAAGCCAAAGTCTTCCGGGGTCGTCACGATGCCTCGACCAAAATAGGCCTGCCAGATCCGATTCACAATCACTCGAGCCGTCGTTGGTGCGTCATCGGCAACCAGCCACCTGGCGAACCGCAACCGATCAGGCTCTCTGGTCTTAGGGAACGAGTTTAAGAACTCCGGCGCTGCGGCCTTCACCTGTTCACCGAGATTCAGGAAATCACCTCGCGCGAAAATATGCGTCGTTCGCGGCTTAGATCGCGGCTGCACCACCAACTGTGAATCGCTGTCCGGGAACGATTGCCAGAGTTCTTCAATAGCGGCATTAGCTGCCGCGAAGTCCGATACCGTATTTCTCCATGCGCTGAACAGCTGAGAATTCTGATCAGCGGTTCGTTCACTCTCATCGATTCGAAGAATAGTTTCGATCGCTGTGGATAAATTCGATTCCGCGACGGCGTCGTTGTCAGTCACCGAAAAGCGATATCGGCCCAGTAGATAGTTCTGGTTGTCATCCGAATTCCATCCGCCGTGCAGCTGTCGCAGCGTGATAGACAGAATGACCTCTCCCGACATAGAAATCGGCGTCTCCGGCAGGAAGACCGCATGACGATCCTGGTTGCGTCGGCCCGGACCATTGTCCGTTGTCCATGCTGTCTTGTTGTCCCCGTCGATTGCGAACTCAATGGGCCCTGTGACGCGACTGTCGTTGACAGGGTTTTTGTCGCGGTAGACTGCTGGCAAATCTGACTTGTCCGGATTGACGTCCGCCCATGCCCGCACGAACTTGATATTCTGCTTTTTAGCGGGATCATCGGCCGGAGCAATCGATGCCTCAAACGACGACAGAGCCCCCGTGCCGTAGATCGATCGGCCCGGACCACCACGTGGCAACTGCGGGTGCATCAGGGCGTCCAGTCGAAAAGCGGTGATCTTTTTGGCCGTTGTTTTCAGGCTGAAAGTATTGTTGGCCTTCGTGGGCGCATAGCTTTCGCTGACGATGGAACCGTCATCCAGCAAGCGAAACTTCTGCCCTTCAAATGGTCGATCCGTCGGAATCAGTGTTCGCCAGTCAACGAGTCCGGTCGTTTCGTCGCGCGTCCATTCTGCCAGGCGTTCCTGCCAGTCGGGCGTGCGCTGTTTTATCTCCGCTTCGATCTCAGCAATTCCATCAAGGACCGCCTGCCGTTGTGTCTGCTGCGATGGCGTGAACACCGTGGCGGTGGCTTCATGAAAATCATTCAGCGCGTCGAACATCTGATAGTATTCGCGCTGGCTGAGAGGGTCGTATTTGTGAGTGTGGCACTGAGCACACTGAGTGGTGATGCCCAGAATCGCCTTGCCGATCGCATCCATACGGTCAAACATGCCTTCCACTCGAAACTGTTCCGGGTCAGCGCCACCTTCTTCGTTGACCATGGAATTGCGGAGAAACCCGGTTGCCACCAACGCAGACTGTCCGCCGGCCGGTACAAGGTCTCCGGCGATTTGATGAATGATGAAATCGTCGTACGGCATGTCGCCGTTCATCGAGTTGATGACCCAGTCCCGATAGAACCAGACGCTCCGCTGCTTATCCTTTTCATAGCCATCGGAATCCGCATATCGGGCCGCGTCCAGCCACCAGCGGCCCCAGCGTTCACCGAAATGAGGTGAATCCAACAGCCGTTCCACGAGTTTTGGAAATGCATTGTCCCGTTCATCACTGACGAACGCGTCTACTTCTGCAGGCGACGGCGGCAGGCCCAGCAAATCCAGGTATGCCCGACGAACCAGCGTGACACGGTCAGCAGATTGACCCGGTTCAATGTTCTGAGTTTCCAACTTTGCTGTGACGAATTGGTCAATCGGATTTCGAATGCGGTTCTTGTTTTTTACGTTTGGCATATCAGGGCATTTCGGTGGCACGTACGCCCAGTGTTGCGAGTATTCGGCACCTTCGGAAATCCACCTACGCAACAACGTCACCTCGTCTGCGGAGATGGTTTTATCGGTGGACGGTGGTGGCATCACGAAGTCGGGGTCATCGGATAAGATGCGTTTCAGAATCTCACTGGCCGCGGGCTTTCCCGGTTCGATCGCACCAGTGCCAACCGCGACATCACGCAGGTCAAGTCGCAGGTCGGCTTCGCGATTTTCTGCGCCCGGTCCATGACAAAGGAAACACTTATCGGAAAGGATCGGTCGAATAACGCGGCTGAAGTCGATTTCTGCAGCGCACACCGACTGAAACAGGAATGGCGGGATGATTGCGGAGAGAAGAAGAATCTTTTTCATGCCACCGATTTTCCTCCGACATGCGTTTGACTTCAACTGTTTACCGACAATTGAGTCGTTTTCCCGCGGGGAGGAGCCCGGAGCCATGTATCAGGAATCAATTCTGTCTGGGTACGGCCGTAGTGAAAACGCACTTCTTATCACCGTTTGCGGTGGCGGACGAGGCCTTCACCTTCTGGACGTGTTCCCTTGAATGGGGCAAGGTTCATGAGCGTCGACCGACGACATTACGCGAACGAGAGTATCGATGTTACAGAAGCGAAAACGTCACCAGCCGGAAGCGTTCGACGACGGAGCTCCGAACACCTTCGCCGGCTCACAGCTTTTTCCTGATGGGCCAGGATGAACGGCGCGGCAGTGCCTGTCCTTGCGTTTCGCTGTGTGTTCCTCTTTACTATACGTGTCCCAGCGTTTCCCGTTCCGACACGCCTCCTGAAATAATCCACCGTGACCACGCCCGCCGTCTTCGGACTGAACTTGTCACGACAATTTCCTGACTGGCTGGCGGAAGAGAAGCTCTGCCTTGCATTCACGACTGACGAAGTTCGCCGAGTCCTGAGAGTCGGCCCCGGCAGGGGGATTGCACGCTAAGTCATTT
>JAPYTO010000084.1 GCA_029941865.1 Fuerstiella sp.
CAGATGGTGACGGAATCGCGGTGAGGGCCAACGGCACGGGCGACGTGCTGCTGGCCGCTCTGACGGGCGACGTGGTCATCAATGCCGACATCAGCAGCGTGACGGGACATGTGACGATCACCGCCGGCAACGGAGTGGACCAGAACGCCGATGTTGCGACCACCGGAGCGGGCACCATTCTGATCGTGGCCACCGCGGCCGACATTGACATGGACGAGACACTTCCCGCCACAACGACCAGCGGCGGCGGCAACATCCTGCTGGAAGCCACCGCCGGCAACATCTCTGTGGCTACAATCAATGCGGGATCAGGCGACGTCAGTCTGCAGGCCGGTACGGACATCGTCGACGGTGATACCAGTGCAACATTGAACATCACGGCCGACGCGCTGCGGATGCAGGCGGGCGGAACCATCGGCAGCGGTGACGGCACCAGCGGGGTCACGGCCAACACTCTGGCCATTGATACTCAGGTCAACACACTGGCCGCGATCAGTGCCAACGGCATTTATGTGCTGGAATCCGACGGACTGAGCGTAGACAACACGACCGCCATCACCGTCCGGCAGGTCGAATTCGATTCGGGCCTCGTGGACGTCACCGAGAACTCGCTGTCGGATCTGGTGACCACGGCCGCCGGCGCCATCAAACTGGTGAGTATGACCGGCAACATCACCATCAACGAAGGTGATGCCGACGACTCGGGCGTGGCCGCGGCGACGACGGGCGACGTGCTGCTGGAAGCTCGAGGAAACGGCAGCGATGTCGTTGTTAATGCCGATGTCAACAGCGGCAGCGGACACATCACCATCGCTGCAAACGACGACATCGCTGTGAGCGCCGACATCACCGCAGGCGGTGCCGCAACGGGAACGGTTCTACTGAACGCCGGAAACAACAGTGTCGAAGGTGTCGGCACGGACGGAATCGTCATGGCCACGGGCACGACCATCACCAGCGGGGGGGACATGTCTCTCATCGCCGGAAACGAAAGCGACATCGTTGTCGAATTACTGGTTGCCGCGGATAACACGGTCAGCCTTTCCGCCGCACGGGACATCCTTGATGGCAACGGTGCAGCATTAAACGTCGTTGCCGACAGCCTGATGATGATCGCAGATTCCAACGGAAACCAGGCGGGCATCATCGGTGGACCGGATACTCCCGGTGGAGCGACGTCAAACAGCAACGCCATGGATACTCAGGTGGCCACGCTGGCAACTAGCTCCGCTGACGGAATATTCGTAAACGAAACAGACGGCGATCTGACCATCGACACAGTTTCGTTTACGGTTCAACGATCCAATTTCAACAGCACGCTTAGCCCGGAAACAGGTGCGCTGTCCGACCTGACAACAACCGACGCAGCAACCGGAGCCCCAATCAAGGTCGTCAACAGCGACGGCACGATCACAGTGAACGACGGCCTGCCTGGTAACGGCCGCGGAATCAGCGCCGCGGGTGACGGCGACGTTCTGTTGAAAGCGGAGAACGCGGGTGACCTGATCCTTGATGCGGACATTGCAAGCGGCGCGGGACATATTACGTTGAGCGCCGCAACTCAACTGCAAATCGGCACCGGCGCGAATACTGACGTTCAGGTGACAACCGCGGCAGCCGGTTCCATCGTTGCGGACGCCGGAACCGGCAATGTCGACATGCAGGTTGATTCCCGACTACAGGCCGCGGGGGGGGCCATCCACGTTCAGGCCGGAACCAATGTCATCGTGGGCCGCATCAAAACGAACGCCAACGCAGCGGTGACGGCGCTGGGCGGATCCATCAGCGACGCGGATGCAGACGATTCCACGGAAGACATCACTGCCGACGGACTGCGCCTGAGTGCTGCCACGACGATTGGCGATTTCATCGGAACAGGCAAGGGAATTGAAACGCGAGTCACCACACTGGCCGCAGAATCGGCCGGCATCGTCCACGTCAACGAAACCGACAACATGATCATCGGCCGCGTGGGAGTCGTAACAGAAAGCGTGGACTTCGGCTCCGACACCACAACGGTTACTGACGCCACATTGCAGGGCATCGTCACCACCAACGCAGACCTGTTGCTCACAAAGGGCGGTTCTCTAACGATCAGCCAGCAACTCAATGTCGGCACAGCGGATGCTCGCATCCTCAGCGGGGCAACGATTATTCAATCAGCAAGCGGGATCATCACGGCCGACGAATTGGGCATCGTTCTGAATTCCACGGCAGCAACTCAGAACATCTCACTGGGGTCCGCCAACAATTCACTCGGCACAGTCGCCATTCAGAACACGTCCGATGGTGGAGACATCACCGTCTTCGACGCGGACGGTGGGGGACTCATTGTCGGGGAAATCAGCTCCCTTCTTACCTTTGCCGCAACCAGCGGCGTCGACACCAACGCTGGCAACATCAACGTCACGTCGGACGGCGACCTCACGGTTGCTCAGAACGTCAATGCCGCTCACAATGCGTCGGCTGTCAGTACCGACGAGTCGGTCACACTGATCAGCCGAAACGGCAACTTTACTCTGGCCGACAACACCGTCATCAGCAGTGATGAGAACACCACAGCCGGTGTGTTCGATGACATTACCGGTGACAAGCTCACAATTATTGCCGGTTCTGTCAGTGGCAGCGGCAACGTTAATCTTGGAAACGACATAGAAGTTCGTACGGATGGTGGTGTCGCCAAACAGATCGTGCCACGTCCGACCGCCTTCGCTTCGTCAGGGACGACCAATGCTGCCGCGTTTGTCACATTGGCTGATGCCCTAACCATGAGAGGCAGCCTGACGTCTGTGGGTGGCGAGTTTTTGGGTGTTGTTAATCTGCTGTTCGGTGTGAACGGCGAGGAAAACCTTGAGGTTGTCATCGACTGGGGTGTCGTGTTGTTGACCGACCTGACTGCCTCCGGACCCGCCGGAGATGCCATCTTAACGGCCGACCCCAACGTCTTTGAATTCACCTTAGACGACGCTGACAAGACGATTTTCTACATCGATGAAGGCGGCAAAGAATATCTCATCCCTCACCTTTACGCTGCTTTCGACCTGACGGTGTCGCCAAATGATCGCAATGGCCGGGAAGTCAACCCGGGCCTCATCGGCGTGCGATTTTCAGTTGCCCAGCACGAATCCATCAATGTGTGGGGAGCGTCGACGCCGGACGTGCCTGCCTTTGACCCGCTGGGGGTCCCGGCGCCGTACGCTGTCACGGATGCCACCGGGACGGCCGTCGACCCGACCTCCCCCGCTTTGGCGCTACTGAGTTCGACTGACACGAATCCGTTGCGTCAGTTTACTCAGGAAGCAGCACAATTTCCGTTCGCAAATCTCGACACAACCCCGACCGGGGCACCGTTGGGACTGGCCGAATGGGAATTCATAACAGGTCCGGCACCAGGTTTTCTGGCGTTACCGCCGCAGGAAAGACCCACCGCAGATATTCCGCCCGCCGAGGCTCAAGAAGTTTCGGCCATCATTTCCGAGATCTCCGGCGATGTCGAGTTTAGTGCGGGGGCTGCCTCGGACGCCGCTGTCGGCACGGAAGTCTATCTGCAGATCAGACGACAGTTCGAACTGGACGCGGATGCGGAAATCGTCATCGCCACAATCAAAGACAACACTTTCATTGCCAACCGAGACAGCTTCGAGGATTTCATTCGCGACAATCCGGAACTTACGGATGGAGCTGGATATGAAGTCTGGCTGATTACGGAAACCGGCGGACAGAAGATCGAACGACCGATCGTGAAGTTTGAAATCACCGGCGGACGTCCGGGACCCGCTACGGAAGAATTGCCGCAGATCTTTGAGCCTTACGAGCTCAAAGAATTGGAATTCGAACAGCCGATCGAAGTTCGGCCCCCCGACGACATCGGCACGGACGGTCCCAACACAGAGACGTCACAAACGGATCCTCCCACCGACGGAATATCGTCAGACAAGACGGCACCGGTCGTTGACGGACAGGTACCTTCCAGCAGGACAGCGCCATCGTCCAATGGACTGGCTGATGAAAACGGCGCAGGTGAAGAATTGCAGGAACCAGCCGTGAAGGAAGCCGTTTCCGGAATACTGCTGGCCGGCTTTACGAAGGCCGCCCGTTGGAGGCGACTGGCGGAAAGAAGGCAGCCCGGACTGCGTCGTGCGGCGCGTGTTATCCGGAAAATGGAAACACATTTGGGACACGGGATCGATGAGTGAATTTGACGCACTGCCGCAGACGGCAGTGCCCTGTTCGACAGTAGACGGTGAATAACATGGCCAGTAAACCCGGTGAAAACAACGATCGTCCGGAAGATCAGTCGGACGAAGAAGTGCGCCCGAAACCATCACGCGCGGACGATAGTCCCGCATCCTCAGCAGATTCATCCCCTGACACGCACGGCGCCCCCACTGCGCCCAAAGATGACGCCGCCGCGGAGTCGCACGATGCAGTTGACCCGGATAAGACGTGGGTCCCGTCACAGACTCCGACTCAGGGCGACGTTCGCGCTGCGTACGCTGATCCGTCTGCACAAGACGGGGCTGAGAACAAAGACGAGGCTGACCCGAACAAAACGTGGGTGCCGTCGCAGACTCCAACACATCACGATGTCGACATGTCGTCAGACGAAGCACAGGAAACCGAACCTGATCCCTTTAAAACGTTTGTCCCCTCACAAACGCCAACGGCAGCCGGACACAACACTCCGCAAGGGCATCACGATTCAGATGCCGAACAATCGGACGAAAATGACTTCGACGGCACGGTCGCCATGGACGACGTGCCGCCAGAGAGTGATCCGAAGGACATCGATTCCGAGATGGGCACAGTCGTCATGCCGCGAGACGATTCGGCATCGCCAACAGACAGCGCCCTGTCCAACACAGTGGATGGAATTGTCGAGACGGGCATGGAGAACACACTGATTTTCTCCAAAACGATGGGCATGCGGGGACTCACGGAAGACGAATACGATGAATGGCAGCAGGACGCGGCTGCGCGATCGACGATGGATACGGTCATGGGGCCTGTCGAAGAAATGCCCGAACCAAGCGATTCGGCAGCTGGAAAAAGGACGCAGATCTGGAGCAAGCAGTCGGGCGACGGTCTGACCATCCGCAGTCGCCCGGTCGCCGGCGATGGTCAGTTTGTCAAAAGTGCCGGGGACGGGAAGCCGGATTACCAGATCGTCGAGAAACTGGCGGAAGGCGGCATGGGGGCGATTTATATTGCCACACAAACATCGCTGGACCGCCAACTTGCGATCAAAACGCTGAAGCCTCTGAAGGACCGCGAAAAAAAGAACTATGAGTCTCAGGGCCGCATGTCACAGGTGCAGAAACAACGCCGAGAAATGTTTCTGTCGGAAGCGTTGGTCACGTCCAACCTTGTGCACCCCCACATTATCCCTATTCACGACCTCTGCCAGACGGTCGACGGAGCTCCGTTCTATTCCATGAAGCTGGTGAACGGCACGCCATGGAATGAGCTGATTGCGGAGATGCCCCAGGCAGAGAATCTCGAAGTGCTGCACAAGGTCTGCGACGCCATGGCCTACGCTCATCACAACGGAGTGGTGAACCGCGACCTGAAGCCGGAAAACATCATGCTTGGTGAATTCGGCGAAGTGCTGGTACTTGACTGGGGCCTCGCCGTCCCGGCGCTGAAGGCCGACAAGAAGCGATTCGCATCGCCATCGGCATCGTATGGGGCAGGTACGCCAGCCTACATGTCTCCGGAACTGTGGACGGGCCCGCCGGAATCCATCGGTACGTGGAGCGATATCTACCTGCTTGGTGCTGTTCTGTTCGAAGCGATCACAGGCAAGGCTCCGCACACGTTTCCGGAACCCGACTCCAAAGCGGGAAAGTCCGGATTGTGGGCAGTCATTGACAGCGTGGTGCGGAAGAACGAAATCCGCGAGACGTCAGCAACGGGAGAACTGATGGACATCGCTTTGAAGGCAATGGCCACAGACCCACAACAGCGGCATCACACTGTGCTCGAGTTCCAGAATGCGATTAAAGATTTTCAGAAGCACGAAGAGAGTCGCCATCTTGCCGATCGAGCCACTCAGACGCTGGCTGCAGCCGACGCCACCGGCGGCAAAGGCGGTTACCAGAATTATCAGACGGCGGCCGCCCTGTTCGACGAAGCTCACGTGGCGTGGCCCAAAAACGAAAATGCACGCGTTGGACTTCGCAAAACGCGACTGGCCTACGCGGAACTCGCACACCGCAAAGGAGACTTTGACCTGGGCCTGCAGATTGCCGCTCAGGAAGGTGGCGGGGTCTTCGAGGAACTTACGGGAAAACTGACCCGCGCTCGGCGACTCCGCAACGGGCTGAAGTACGCGACATTGGCGGCTGTCATGGTCATTGTCGTTGTGGGAGCCATTTCGTTTAAGCAGAAGCAGGAAATCACTCGGCTGTTTGGCGACAAACAATCATTGGAGCAGGACAAGGTCGCTTTGGTGTCCGAGAAGAAGGACCTGGAATCTGCAAAGACGGAGGCAGTCGAAGAACGACGTATCGCTCAAGCGGAAACGGAAAAGGCGGAAGAGCTGACTCTGATCGCTCAAGTCGACCGGAAGAAAGCAGATGAAGCCAAGTCGGCAGCTCTTGTCGCGCAGATGGAGGCGACAAAAGAGAAAGCAGTCGCCGAGATGGCGACGGATCGAGCAAAGGACGCCGAAGCAGAAGCAGAAAAAAAGAGGGTCGCAGCCTTCTCATTGCTCGCCGACGCGGAAAGCAGTCTCAAGAAAATCGCGATTCAGGTGGACCAAGCCGAGGTTGAACTTCGCAACGCATCAATCGCCAGTTTGATTCGTAGCGCCGACTACGCTGCCGCGTTGCAGCACATTGAAGACTTGCTGGATGCACTCGAGAATGACGACGCATTGGCAAAACTGCCGGAAAACGAAAAGAAACTTCGCATCATTGAACTCAATGCTCGGCAGCGACAGCTATTGAAACGAGCTCACCCGACAAAAGCGCCGGTCCAGACTCAGGTCATCAGTCCTTCCGGTAAGACGATCGTGTGGGGTGACAGCGAAGGCGGGCTTCGTGTCTTCAGATTGGACGATGCGTCGGACACACTTCCTGATGCACCAATCGCACGCTTTTCTACGGAAGACGCCGTGTCAGTGGTTCGCATAAGTGACGATGACGACCTGATCGTGGCCGCCGCCGGAACGACGGTGCATCTGTTTCGTTTGTCAGACAAGGATCACGAAACCTTCGAACGTCATGACAAAGACGTCACCACTGTGGAACTGGCCGACGGTTTTGTGCTGTCGGCTGACAAAGGAGGCAGCATTCGAGCCTGGGATCTCGACACCTCGCAGGAACGCTGGTCCATCCGCAGCAGTTCCAGCATTCGAGACCTCGCAATTCTGCCCGGGGCTGGCTGTTTTCTGTACGCGGGATCGCGCGGAGGAGAATCGTCCGACGTACTGGCCTATCAGTTGCCACCGGAGTCCAGCCCCATGGACCGGCCAGTGCGTCTGGGGCAGTTGCGTTTTCCTCGGAACCGCAACTACCCCCCAAATCGAATCGCCGTTTCACCCGACGAGAGGCTGCTGCTGATCAGTAACAGCCGAAACGGCGAGGTCTTGATGCTGCCTCTCAGATCAGACGCGGAGAAATCCGAACGGGATCGATTTCCATTTGTTCACGCTGCAGATCTGCCTGCTGACGACACCACAGGATGGGTTTATGGCAGACATTACCGGCCGGTCAATGACATTGAATTTTCAGCTGACGGCAATCGCGTCGTGACAGCTTCCGAAGATCGGACCGTTGGCGTGTGGGAACTGTCACGACTGGAAGACAGTGAGCCGCTCACGGCCCGGATGACACTGCTGCACAGACTGAAAGGCCATGGAGCTCGCGTTAACGCAGCCGGATTTCTGGATCCTGCCGGTGCGCGAGTTTTGTCGGCGAGCGCGGACCGGTACTGTCGCATCTGGAACGTGTCGGAGTACGAAGACGAACGCGGTGCTATCGAGAAGCAGTTCGGAGTGCCCACGGCGTCCACACAACGTCCCGTTTCGCCGAATCGCAACCTGTCGTCCCATTTCCACCGTGGAGGAGACGGTCGTCACAGGCCAGATAACGGGGCTTTGTCCCGCACGGCGGGTGGATTTCACGGTGTCACAGATCGTCGAACCGAACGGCCGCCCTCGGCACGCTATATCCTGACCGCCGGCGAACCCCGTCATGAGTTCATCCAGAACCATAGGGACGATGATTCGCCTGACTATGTGATACTCAACGCCGAAGGCTCTGTTCAGCGAGGCGCCCTGAAGTCTGTAGTGCTCAGCCAGGACGGTACACGAGCGGTCACCGGTGCCAGCGACGGAACCGCAGTTATCTGGGACACAACGACGGGCCGCGCTGTCACGGGAGCGTCTTCTCGTTCACGGTTCCAGGTTCAATCCCCGTCATTCGAAGAGGGCCATGAGTTCAACGTCGCTCGTCTTCGCTTCCTGCCACCAGATGGCAAAGTGCTGCTGACCACCGGTTTTGATGGCAATCTCTGCCTGTGGAACGCTGACTTCAGAAAGTCCGGCGTCGGCGTTCAGGAAGTGAAAATTCCCGGACTGGGCCTGGTGAATGCCCTCGCAACGTCTTTGGATGGCCAGCTGATTGTGACCTCTGCCGCGACCGACGACGACAGCCATGTCGGCCATGCTGTCGTCTGGCGAACAAAGGATCTGCTGGAAACATCCAGCCCTAAGCCGATCGCGACGCTGACAGGATTTCACCGTGGCGAAGTTTCGGCCATTGCAGTCAGCCCCGACAGTACCAGGATCGTCACCGGCGCTCGCGATGGTCGGGTCGGCGTTTGGTCTGCGGCCTCCGGTCACCTGATCGCAGGAGACCGAATTCATGTAAAGAACACGATCGTCAGTCACCTTGAGTGGGTGAACAACGATCATGTTCTTTCCGCAGGATTTGACGGGCGGCTGTTGATCATCGAGGCCGAAAGTGACCATGCGCCGCAACAAACGACTGCAACAGAGTCGGAAAACGGAGCCTCCCGGCTACAGGTCATCGCCTCCTTCGAACACGACCGTATTCCAATTGAACGCGTGGGGTTTTCTCCTGACCGCGATCGCTTCGTCACCGTCAGTGTCCGAACAGACAAAGCGAAAAAGACCACATCCTACGAGTTACAGCTTTGGGATGTGGGGTCGATAAAACCTGCCAGAAGCATCCAGCCCGCAACGGTGCAGAAACGTCCATCGCAACGCATCGCGACCGTCAACTGGTCTGCAGATGGTCAACGACTGGCGGCGGTTGTGGACGGAAATCTGCAGATTTTTTCCACAGAGACGTGGCGCGTGCAAAAAGTTCTGGAAGCCCCGGGCCTGGGAATATCGGACGCCGTTTTCGCGCCCCAAACACTTCCCCTGCCGCCTACGGACGGCGGAGTTCCAACAGCGCAAGACAGTCCGGCAGACGTGATCGCCACCTTTGACGGTACGGCAGCTCATCTCTGGGATCTTAACAACAAGGCTCACCTGGCCGACTTTCGACCGCTCTTCGCCGTGCAGTCGACCGCGCTGTCCGATGATTCCGATCACCCGCTGCTGCTGACTGGTGATCGAGCGGTACGAATCTTTCAGGCGGATATTGACAGCCCGAAATACGGGCACACGCTCTCGAAAATCAGTGATCCCCATCGAGGCGTGGTGACGAGTCTGTCATTCGCCAACGGAAATCGTTTTTTTGCCAGTGGTGGAGCGGACGGATCAGCAGCTCTGTGGGAATGGAATTCAGACACCCACGAGTCCCGCCTTGTCAGATGGCTTCGCACCAAAGGTGCGGCAATTGTGCATCTGGCGTGGTCGCCCGACGCAACCAACATTCTGTTGGTGTGTGCCGATGGTCATGTCAGCGTTGTGTCCTCTGACGATTCGGAACAGAAGTTGATGGACATCAAAGTCGCCGCCGCGGGTCCACTTCAACTGGAATGTGGCGACTACTCCAGGGACGGTCGTTCAATCGCCGTCGGTGGTCAATTGACGGACAGCGGCGAAAGTATTGGATGGGTTTACACAATCAACAAAGACAACCCTACGCAGCCTCACCTGCACTGTACGATCAACGGACACGACGCGGGCGGCATCCGCAGCCTGGCTTTCCTGCCCGATTCGCCGTACGTTGTCACCGGCGGTGCGGACGGTGCCACCATCGTCTGGAACTGGCAGCCTCAACGAGCACAAACCGATCGGCTTCAGGCCTACGAAGCTTACCAGTTTCTCGTCGATGGCGACGTCAATCCACACCAGGCTCCGATCAATTCACTGGCGGTGTCCGAGACCGGCAATATCGCGACCGCCAGCGACGATGGTACGGCCATTGTCTGGAAGAATCCGTTTACTGAAATATTTCCCTGAATACTCATTACCGTTTTGTCGGATAGTGCCATCCCGCACGATCGCACGAAGACCGGCGGCCTAATACCAAAGAAGCCGACGACCTCACCCCTGGTCAACACTATTCACAATCCCCAGGACATCCCTCACACACAGAGTAAATAGGACCGAAGAGGACCGAAGGGGTCCGAAGGGGTCCGAAGCTCAGTCGCCCAGCACTTTACCGCCGGCCGGTACAGTGACCGCGGACTGCGGCGGAAACCACCCGCTGTGACTAAGTAAATTGGAGACATAGTTGCAAACGAATCGTCGGTCAAAAAGAAAAAAAAACGAGAAGAATTCAGAGGGCAAAATGCGGCAGGAAACTCATACCGTCTACACAGAATATCGGGATTCCTAAAGGTTTTCATGGTCAACCTGCCCTTGTGGTCCGATCTAACAGGCATACAAGATTTAGTGTTGACAGTTTTACAAAGCCCATTATATTGCGTATCGATGTTAACAATTGGCTGCCGGCCAAGAAGGCGTGTTTCGCCACAAACTGTTGGCACTGGCCCACTTGGGTGAGTGTGTTACGAGTGGTTTGACATAGCCGCAAACGTTAATATCGTTCTCCGCACGGATGCCAACTTTCGACAGGAGGTCGACCTCACAAGTCAGCCGGAACTCAGCAACGCCGACTGCCAGTTTTTCGATACCCTTCTTCAGCAATTCAGACCGCCACAGGCGTGTTCGCTGAGTCCCCCCCAGGACAGTTTTCGTGGTGATTGGTGCTGCGCTGCAAGTGAGTATGGAGTTTGAGGAGTCGTCCCTGGTCAGACGACTGTTTTTCATTTACTGATGGAATATCTACGCAAGATGCGTAGCTTTCACCTGGACGAAAGATAGGAGAAGCAACGAATGATTCGTGCACGATCGGAATGGGTTGTCCGCAAACGAGATGGTCGCGTGGTACCGTTTGACGACGGTTTGATTGGCCGAGCAATCGCCAACGCGTTTCGCGCAGAGCTGAATCTCGCTGATGGTCAGCCACTGGATGAAAAAACTGACCAGGAGATTCGCGAGATCACCGAGGAGATTTCAGCGACCGTGGCCGAAGAAGCTGCGACGGATAAAGGCAGCGATGTGGAAGCCGTGCAGGACACGGTTGAGCTGCTTCTGATGAAGCGGGGTCACTACCGTGTGGCTCGTCGGTACATCGTATACCGTGCTGAACACGAAAAAATCCGTGTGCTCATGCAGCCGGATGGGCCGGAGGCCGATGAGGAAGCATCGCGACCTCGTGTTTCCATCAAACTAGAGGACGGCGTCTCAGTTCCATTTGATGCCGGACGAATTCGTCGTCGGTGTGAATTGGCGTGTGCCGGGCTTACCGACTGTGAACCGGAAGTATTGCTGCAGGAAGTCGTGAAATCGACCTTTGACGGTATTTCCATCGCAGAAATCTATCGAGCCATGATCCTTGCGGCTCGGGCCCGTATCGAAGTCGATCCAGCCTACGATATTGTCGCGGCTCGCCTGTTGAGAATGGTGATTGCCAACGAAGCTTTGGGTAGCGCTCCAGCTGACGCCGATGACTTCAACAAGCTCTATCGCAATCAATTTGAACACTACGTGATCGACGGGATCGTGGCCGATCGGCTGACGCCGGATCTGCGCAAGTATGATCTGACGCAACTGGCGACAGCACTGAAGCCAGAGAACGACAGTCTGTTCAAGTACCCGGGCATGCAGGCCATTTACGACCGGTATTTGCTGCATATCGACGGTCGGCGGATTGAAACCCCGCAGTATTTCTGGATGCGAGTCTCTATGGGACTGGCGATCAACGAAGAAAATCGGGAAGAACGGGCAATTGAGTTCTACAACATGCTGTCGAGCATGCGGTTTACGTCAGCGACTCCAACGCTGTTTAACTCAGCCACCATTCATCCTCAGCTGAGTTCCTGTTACCTATCCACGGTCAGCGACAATCTGGATCACATCTTCAAGTGTGTTTCAGACAACGCCAAGCTCAGCAAATGGGCGGGTGGCTTGGGTAATGACTGGACGAATATCCGTGCGACCAATTCCTACATTAAAGGAACCAATGGTCGCAGTCAGGGAGTGATTCCGTTTTTGAAGGTTGTCAACGACACAGCCGTCGCCGTCAACCAGGGCGGAAAACGGAAAGGTGCCGTGTGTTCCTACCTGGAAACGTGGCACCTGGACCTGGAGGAATTTCTGGATCTGCGGAAGAACACCGGTGATGACCGCCGTCGTACTCACGACATGCACACGGCGAACTGGATTCCCGACCTGTTCATGAAACGTGTCCAGCAGGAGCAGGAATGGACCTTATTCAGTCCGGACGACGTGCCGGATCTGCACGATCTGGTCGGCAAAGCCTTTGAAGAACGCTACGAACACTACGAACGGCTGGCCGACGAAGGCAAGATCGACATGTTTCGTCGACTGCCGACTGTGGAACTGTGGCGAAAGATGCTGACTCGCGTCTTTGAGACAGGTCATCCGTGGATCACATGGAAAGACCCGTCCAACCTGCGTTCGCCTCAGGATCACTGTGGTGTTGTGCACAGCAGCAATCTGTGTACCGAGATTCTTCTGAATACGTCTGCGGACGAAACGGCAGTCTGTAACCTGGGGTCCGTCAACCTGCGTAAGCATGTGGTCGATGGTCAACTGGACATGCAGATGCTGGAGGAGACCGTTCGGACGGCCATGCGAATGCTCGATAATGTTATCGACATCAATTACTACCCGACCGACGAAGCTCGCCATTCCAATCAAAAACATCGCCCCGTTGGCCTGGGTTTAATGGGCTTTCAGGATGCTTTGGTTGCCATGCAGTACAGCTATGCCAGTGAGGCGGCTGTGGACTTTGCGGATCGAAGTATGGAAGCCATTTCGTACTTTGCGATTCTGGCATCCAGCGAACTGGCGGCCGAACGAGGCACCTATTCCTCATACACCGGATCCAAGTGGGATCGGGGACTGCTGCCGTTCGATACGATGGACCTGCTGGAAAGTGAACGAGGCGTCAGCATTGATGTGGACCGGTCTTCTCACATGGACTGGGAGTATGCTCGCAAATCAATTGCCGACAATGGCATGCGAAACAGCAACTGCATGGCGATCGCACCAACAGCCACGATCTCCACAATCATTGGCGTGTCTCAGTCGATTGAACCGATCTACAAGCATCTGTATGCGAAGAGCAATCTGTCCGGCGAGTTTACTCACGTCAACACCACTCTGGTCAACGAACTTAAGGAACGTGGCCTGTGGGATGCCGAGATGCTGAACGATCTGAAGTACTTTGATGGGACTTTGACGGAAATTCCGCGAATTCCAGCCGATGTTAAAGCTCGCTATCTAACGTCGTTCGAAGTCGAAGCGAAGTGGCTGATCGAGTGCGCTGCACGACGTCAGAAGTGGATCGATATGGGACAATCGTTGAATCTGTATATGTGCGAACCCAATGGTCGTAAACTTCACGATATGTACATGCTGGCGTGGCAGAAAGGTTTAAAAACGACCTACTACCTGCGAACTCTGGCAGCGACACACATCGAAAAATCGACTGTCGATGTTAATAAGTATGGTGTTCAGCCCCGCTGGATGAAGAGCAAGAGCGCGTCAGATGACATTAAGGTGAACCGTGGCCCTGACAGTCAGCTTCGCACTGACGCTGCCACCGACGCCAAGGCGCCACATCCCGTCCCGGCGACCGACATGACGAATGTGCAGGCCTGCAGTCTGGATGAGCCGGATTGTGAAGCCTGCCAGTAACCAACGTTCCTGGCGCGGGCGAAAGGGGAATCACCACTGATTCCCTTTCTGCTGCGCTGTGGAAGCCCTGCTGACGACACTTCGATTCTTTTCAAACCACCATATCACAAGGATGAATAGCTATGGCAACTGCCGAAACTCCTGCCGCTGAAGAAGAAATACTGGTTGGTGCTGATGGTCGATTCAAAGCGACCGAAAAAAGACTGATCAACTGTGCTCAGGTTGATGTCAATCAATTGATGCCGATCAAATACAACTGGGCCTGGGAGCATTATCTCAATGGTTGCGCCAATCATTGGATGCCAACTGAAGTGCCGATGAATCGAGATGTCGAAGTCTGGCGTTCCAACAAACTGACCGACGACGAACGTCTGGTCATCATGAGAAACCTGGGGTTCTTCTCGACTGCTGAATCACTTGTCGGGAATAACCTTGTACTGGCCATCTTCAAACACGTGACCAATGCAGAATGTCGACAGTATTTGCTGCGTCAGGCCTTCGAAGAGGCGGTTCACAGCCATACGTTTTTGTACATTGTCGAGAGCCTGGGCCTGAGCGAAGGTGAAGTCTTCAACATGTATCGTGAGATCCCCACGATCGCGAAGAAGGACGCCTTTGAAATGGAATTGACTGCCGAAGTGCTTGACCCCGGTTTCACGACGGATACGGTCGAGAATCAGCAGGTGTTCCTGAAGAATCTGATTGGCTATTACGTCATCATGGAAGGCATCTTCTTCTATAGTGGCTTCGTGATGATGCTGTCGTTTCATCGCCGCAACCTGATGTGCGGTGTCGGCGAACAGATGCAGTACATTCTTCGTGACGAGACGATCCACCTGAACTTTGGCGTGGATTTGATCAACGGCATTAAGTCTGAGAATCCGGAACTGTGGACTCCTGAATTTCAGCAGCAGATGATCGATCGCATCAAGGCTGCTGTTGAGCTGGAAATTGATTACGCTGAAGAGTGTCTGCCACGCGGCGTCCTGGGACTCAACGCCGAGTTGTTCCGGGACTACGTGCAGCACGTTGCTGACCGTCGCCTTGAGCGAATTGGTCTGCCAGTTCAGTACAATTCACCGAATCCGTTCCCATGGTTGAGTGAAACCATCGATCTGAGCAAGGAAAAGAACTTCTTTGAAACTCGGGTCACCGAGTATCAGACCGGCGGCGCACTGAGCTGGGACTGACGCACGGTCCACGAAATCGATGAACAGACTGGAATACGCCCGTCTCAGCTCCCTGACCAGAGTCTGAGCCGGGCGTTCCTCTTTTGTCGGCATGCTACCTGGCTGTCGTGCCGCGTGAGCCACAGATGGCCGGAAACATGAGTCGCTGCCGTCTGATGCTGTGGCACTTACAGCTATTATCCCGGACGTCTGTCACGCTTCTTTCTGCGGTCCGTCAGCCGGACTGCGCGTAGGCCACATGGACTGCAGTCGATGACTTTTGTGGCGATTGTGCTACGTGCGCCGCATGTCCTGAACGATTCTGTTGCGACTGGAAGGTGAAAAAACGCAACACCCTCGTGTTCGTAAGCTACCCGTTAATTCGTGGAGTTCTGCGGCGCGTGGAATCATTAGCCGGAACTCGGTTCTCAGTGGGTAATTCCCGCTGGTTCACCTCACCGCTCTTCTGTTCCGGGGCTGACCATGAGTCGTCGCAGACTGACAATTATCACTCTGTTCGTCGTTTTCGGCACAGCACAATTCTGCCCGATTGCGGTGGGCGCTGAAGAGACGAACGTCATGTGCCCCGTCCTGCAGGATCAGTTGGAGGACGAGATCCACTTTGCGACGTTCTACGACTTTGGCTTTCCACCATCGCCAAGACGCCCGGCGACGGAGCCTCAGCTGAAGGCATCGTACTATCGCGGCAACGACGAACGCAGCCCGAAGCTCTTCAATAACGGAAACTATCGAACGGCCACGTTTCACGTTTCCCTGTGTGACGGCAAGGGGCAGGAAGTCGGCCCCCGTGCTGATGTCGCGGGACGCAACTTGTTCCTGAAGTTCGAAATCGACCGACCACCGTTCACGCCGGACTTCCTGTACGACCAGCAGATGATGAACACGATGTTTCTGACAGCACAGTGCGACCGTTTTCTGGGAGCGGATGCGCCGATTTCTGATGCCATCAGCCTGACGGAAACTGAGACGATGCAGCACTGGGAGGCGCTGTTTAAGATTCGCAATGCCGATGCGTGTTCACACTGTGAAGACTGCCGAGGTACTGTCTACCTCTGCGAAAAGTATTTCTACGACTCGAAACTGAAGTTTCTGGGCAAGCGTCGCGGTGGTTCGCGGTTTCACTACGGAATTCGCTACGACCTGAAAACCAGCGAAGGAATTCTGGTTGACGATTCCGACGTGTACATGGGTGCCCTGTACCGCACTCGCAAACTTCCAACGTGGCGAGTTCCCATGACACAGTGGTTCAGTCATGAACCGATCCCTGTGCTTCCCAGTGAAAACGTTCACGATCCGGAACTGCTTGGGATTCCGGAACACCTCGCCAAACGCGACGTCGGACTGAGTCCGCGCTAACAGCGTTTCACGCTGACTTGTGGCCGCGAAAGACGCGTTCCAGCCAGAGAAAATGGCATGCCCACGAGCCAGAACGGTTCACGAGAATCAGTAAACTGCTCTAACAATAAAGTCCCGGTCTTTTCAAACGACCGGGACTCTTTGCTGTTTGCCGTGACCGTACCGGACGATTACTTCCCGGCTTTCAGATTGAAGTCGCCAGCCAGATTTCTCCAGATGGCATGGACGTGGTTGGCACTGTTCTGAGTGTTGTTGTACTCAACAATGAACGACTTGCCCTGCAGGACGTAATGGTGAGGCTGGTTCAGTTCCGATCCCCCCCACCAGCCGAAGTGAATGCCGTCCATGCCCTCACTCGTGATCCGCTGCATTCGTTCCCGAACGACTGTAGCTGGCATGGCAGTGAGATATTCAGCAATCAACGTCTTCATCAGCGACTGCTGTTCGGTCGACATATCGGCATACGCAAGGCCTTGCGGTTTGTCCACAACCGGCTGAGCAACACCGCCACCGCGGATATCCTTGGGAGCTTTCTTCGACAACCACAGTCGGGCCTGCTTGTCAGCAGGACAGGCCTTCAGAATCTGGCGAGCGATATCTTCGCGTTTGCCGAGAACTCGCAGCGAACGCCCGGGACCGGCATCGATCAGGCCCGGATTGGCACCAAAGAATTCGGGTGTACTGCTGACGATTTTTCCATTTTCGACACTGAAGTTCAGGGACAGATGGTGACCTTCAAAACGCCAGCCCCAAAGTCCTTTCGCTCCTGGTGTGCCAAAGATGCTGACATAATACCGATGTGGATGACGTTTCGCTCGCCGTTCGGCTTCTTCGCCACCTTCGAACAGGTACAGAACCTCTTCAAGACTGCGAACCTCCAGCACCTTGTGATAGCCCGCCGCCGTGAGTCCGGTCCGAACCAGCGCCTGAGCGGATTCGGCGGCCGCGCCGTTCAGATCCCACAGGCCCACACCCTTGCGTTCGCGAGGAATGAAGTGCCAGTTGATGCGTTCGGGGTCGTCGTATTTGAATGTCGCTTGCAGTTTCTGGCTATGGTCAAGCCCCTCGACAAATCGAGTCGCAGCCTGGGCCATCGCGACACCAGGGCGAGCAGACTCTTCGGCGGCATATGTGGACGGAGAAACGCTCGACAACGTAAACGCAGTGAGAACGAACAGTGCGAGACCGTATTTCTTGGAATTCAGCATGTTGGGTGAGTCCTTTTTCTGTGCAGGACGTTTCGCGGCGGGTTGATGAAATTATCCGGGTGGCCATGTAAGAGCTCGGCCGGCGAGGATGTGAATGTGCAGATGGAAGACACTCTGCCCTCCGTGTTCCCCCGTGTTGATGACGGTGCGATAGCCGTCGCTGACGCCCAGCTTTTTGGCCACTTCCGGCACGGTCATCAACAGATGCCCGACCAACGCGGAATCTTCCGGCGTCAGGTGGTCGAGCGATTCAATCGGCTTTCTGGGTATCAACAGCACATGAACTGGTGCCTGCGGGCTGACATCCCGAAACGCCAGACAGTGTTCGTCTTCGTGGACGATGTCGGCCGGAATTTCGCCATTGATAATCTTAGTGAAGATGGTCAAACGCAAAGCTCCCGAGATTCGGTTTTCGGCGATGACGTTCGTTCACGTCGGGGCGGGGAAACTGAGTACAGGTCAAAGATTAGCAGTTGGTCAGGAAAACTCCAGCGGTCGATCGGCGGCACAGAGAAGCCCCTGCTTGCCAAAGGCGAGCCCTGTACGTCGGTACCCGGATTTTGACTGCGTGCCCTGTTGACCGATCGAAGAATCACGGGACTGACGTCCCCCGCTCGCCAAAGGCGAGCCCGGTACGTCAGTGCCCGGACTTTGACTGCGCGACTCGCCCGCTCTGTCTATCCAATCAACGGATTCAAACGCGATCGGCGGTCGGGCAAACGTAGGGCTCGCGGTATTCGCGTGTGAGGTACTGGTTGGCCGCAGAGTTGTTGGTAAACAATTCTTTCTCTGGATCGAACTTCAGAAGCGGCCCAAGTGCAATGGGGTACTTGCTGAGATCCGCGCCGTTTTGTTCCAGATGTTTGACAGTGCGAGTTAACGTTGCCTGGTTATCGTCGAGCCCCTTGATACCTTCCAGAGCGGCACTGAGTTCTTCCACGGTCACCTTGTTGTTCTCGCCCGCGTAGTACGAGATATTTCCGAGGTGGCTGATGGCGGCCGACAGATGACCTTCACGGACATCGGCGTTCAGATCGGACACATTGCGGCTTTCGCAGGCGTCCAGGAAGTTTCCAAAGTGATTTCCGCCACCTTTGAACTCCTTGATGACGTTCATGTCCTTGTCATAGGCAATGCAATGCGAGTACGTCTTTTGCACAAGGTATCCCTCTGACCCGTAAAACACGACTCCGATCTTGTTGCCCTTCGTGCTCTGGAAGAGAGTGTTCAACTCTTCGTCGGCAGAATTAGAAACGTCCAGACCGCGAGTTTCGAATACCAGAGTCTTGTCACCGTAATCGTAAATGGACACTTCGGTGTTACCGGTATCGCCCGCGTCTACATAGTTGGGGTCTTTGCGTTCAGCCTGATATCCAAGTCGACCGCCGTAAGTCAGGATGCTGGTCGGGTGAGTGTCAACGCCCAGTCCCCAGCGAGCGATGTCGGTCTGGTGCGGCCCCTGGTTGCCCAGGTCACCGTTTCCGTACATCCGCTGCCAGTGCCAGTCGTAATGAAACCTTTTTCGAGTCAATTTAGGATCAGTAAACTGTGCGGGACCGCTCCACAGATCAAAGTCGACGCCTTCCGGCAGTGGATAGTCGCCGAGTGGGTTGATGGACGCCCGGCGTTTGTAGCACAGGCCACGGGCAAAGTTGCAGGTTCCGATACCTCCACTTTCCAGAAAAGCAACCGCGTCCTGAACGGCTGAACTGGAACGAGACTGCGTCCCGACCTGACACATCCGTTTGTATTTGCGAGCCGCTGCAATCAGTGCTGTACCTTCGTGAACGTTGTGACAGACAGGCTTTTCAACGTACGCGTCTTTACCGGCCTGCATAGCCCAAATGCCACAGAGGGCGTGCCAATGGTTGGGCGTCGCCGTGCTGATTCCATCGATGGAGTCGTCTTCAAACGCTTTCCGCATGTCGGTATACAGTTTTGGCCGCAGACCCTGCTTGCCTTCGATCTGGTCGCAGCGTTTGTTCCCCACCGCCTCGTCCACATCCACGATGGCACGAACCTCAGAACGCTCATCTTCCAGCCAGCCGCCGATGTGACTGTTTCCGCGGCTGTTGACTCCCACCACGCACATGCCGATTTTTGCATTGGCGGAAGTGCCGGCGCGGCCAATGGCCGGAGCCGCGGTAAATGCGGCTCCTGCTGCCGTTGCGGTTTTTACAAAGGAACGACGGGTAACCTGAGACATTATTTACTCCTGTTGGATTGGGAATTCAGGGCGGGACTCGACGGAGGGGACGTCGACATGCGTGCAGCGACATCGTTTGCTCCGCACATGGGACTCAAAATGGCGGCAATAATCAAGCGAAACACGTTTGTCGGCAATCCTGGGTGTAAAGTCACGGAATGGAGTTTCTGCGCCCGTGTGGCCGGAGGCTGGACTGAGCTTGCGAAGGAAGCCCCGGAGTTTCACTCGTACCCCGGCCTTATTCTTTAACTGCCTACCAACCATTCATCACTGCGTCCGCAAACTGCAATGACTGCACGGCATCACGACGGATTCACGCCAGGTCTTCCCACCGCTGAAAACTCAGCTCAAGTTCCGCTGTGGTCGCCTCAAGATCACTTTGCAGGGCTGCAATTGTTTCACCACCGGATTTGTAGAATTCCGGATCGGCCACCACAGCCTGCAGTTCCGCCTGACGTTTTTCGAGTTTATCAATAATGTCCGGCAGAGCATCCAGTTCCTGTTTTTCCTTGAAGCTTAGTTTTCGTGACTTCTTGACAGTCACGGTGTCCACCGGCGCCGTGTGTGACGGAGCGGCAGACGCTTCCTGCCGGGCCGCCGCTGTTGCGTCCCGGGAATTTCTCTGTCGTAGCCAGTCGTCGTAACCGCCATCGTATTCGTTAACGACACCGTCACCTTCAAAGACAATCGTGCTGGTCACCACGTTGTTAAGAAATGCCCGGTCATGGCTGACCAGAAGAATCGTTCCGGGGAAATCAGGAAGTGTTTCTTCCAACAGCTCCAGAGTCTCTGCGTCAAGATCGTTGGTCGGTTCGTCCAGTACCAGAAGATTGATGGGTTTTGACAGCAGCTTAGCCAGCAACAGCCGATTGCG
Source organism: Fuerstiella sp. (assembly GCA_029941865.1). Classification (GTDB taxonomy): domain Bacteria; phylum Planctomycetota; class Planctomycetia; order Planctomycetales; family Planctomycetaceae; genus Fuerstiella. The sequence continues at coordinate 20,990 of JAPYTO010000084.1, forward strand.
CTCACCACCGCTCAGAAAACTGACTCGCGTGTGGGCCCGATCCGGGGCAAACAGAAAGTCCTGCAGGTAGCCCATCACGTGACGCTTGTGACCGTTGATCAGCAGTTCGTCTGTGCCTTCACTGACGTTTTCACGGGCCGTTTTGTTGGGATCCAGTTGCCCGCGCAACTGGTCAAAGTAGCCTATCGAAATATTCGTACCAATCCTCACCTGACCGGATTCCGGCGGCAGTTCCCCCAGCAGAATCTTCAACAACGTAGACTTGCCGATGCCGTTTGGTCCAATCAGGCCAATCCTGTCGCCTCGAAACACAGTTGTGCTGAAATTGTCGATCAGCGTTGGCCCGCCGAAGCTGTGTGACACATTCTGCAGCCTGGCAACCAGGCGACCGGACCTTTCGACATCCTGTATCCGCAGCTTCGCGGTGCCCAGCTTCTGCCTGCGTTCCTGACGCTCAGTTCGCATCTTCTTCAACGCACGGACGCGTCCTTCGTTGCGAGTACGGCGAGCCTTGATTCCCTGGCGAATCCACTTCTCTTCTTCCGCCAGCTTGCGATCGAAGTGGGCCTCGGCAACCTCTTCGGCGGCCAGCATGTCGTCGCGACGCTTCAAGAACGTTGCATAGTCGCACGTCCAGTCGAACAGACGTCCACGGTCGACTTCGACAATCCGATCGGCGTTATCCTGCAGAAAAACGCGGTCGTGAGTCACAAACACCAACGTCCCGGCAAAGCGTTTCAGATATCCCTGCAGCCAGATGATGGAATCGATGTCCAGATGGTTTGTAGGTTCATCCAGCAGCAGAATGTCGGGCCGTCGAATCATGGCCTGAGCCAACAACACTCTGCGTTTCATGCCTGCGGACAGATCGTTGAACGCCGCATCCGGCGGCAACTGCATTTCCGTGAGCAGCCCTTCCAGGAGGTCGCCGGCATCCCATAATTCTGCGTGGGCCAGCTGTTCGCTGGCCTGTTCATAGATTTTCGCGTCCTGAGCAGACAGTTCGATGCCCTGATGCATGACATCATTGAACCTGCGATACTTGTGGACGGCGCTGCCATTTTCGCCGAAGGCCTGAGCGGCTACCTGGAAAGCCGTCTGACCGTCCGTGTCAGCGACCTCCTGGGCCAGCTTGGCGATCACAATTTCGTTATCAACCTCGATGGATCCATCATCGGGCTGCAATTCACCATTCAGTATCTTCAGCAAGGTCGATTTACCCGCTCCGTTTCGTCCGACCAATCCAATTCGTTGGCCCCGGTCGATATGCAGCGTCACGGAGTCGAGCAGCGAAGGGTGCGAATAGGTAAACGACACGTTGTTAAGACTAAGAATGGCCATGCGGCGGACTGTATGCCTCGGACCATGCGGATGCGACGATATGTCGTCTGTTTTGCCCCGGAAGAAATGAAATTCGGCCGAACAGGAAAGCTGCGTCATGCGACACTTAATCAACACCATCGTTTTGCGGGTCGAGTCGGGAGGGTGAAAAACCTGGTCTTCGTTTCTAAAGAACCAGAATCGCGCAGGTTAAATTATCCGGGTGAGCCGTGCTGGATACGGTCCCAAATGGATCATCCAATCACGCGATTGGTTCCGGCCGCGCAAGCAGTGTGACGCCTTTGCAGTCTGCGATTCAACACGTGCGATGAATCCGGTTGCGCCGTGGTACAGCATGTTGTCAGACAGCCTCAGACAGGTTCCCGGGCCTGAGAACTGCGTTTTTTGGCACTTCCTCCTTCTGAGAAAAGAATGCAGCGTTTTTCCATCCCGCTTGCCAGTCCCGATAAGCAATTGCAGAATCCCTTCCCCGGAGTGAAAACTCAGAGCGGCCAGTCTGTCATCCTATCTCTTGCTCCGACCTGTCGGTTTGTCTCCATCGGTTGTACGTCGCTGCCACCGAATTCGGAGTTTTGGTTCGTCACACTTCTCACCTACTGGTGGAAGCTGGAAATGAGCGGTCAGAAACTTTCAACGGAAGAAATTCTCGCACAGATTCGCGGCGGTGCCTTAGCACCATCGGCGCAGCCTGCCGCTGAAGAAACTTCTGCCCCTGAACCGACCGCAGCTCCCGTGGCTGATGAAGTCGCCGCAGCAGAACCCGCCGCACCAAAACCAGCACCGTCGGGCACGGCCGACATACTTGCATCGATCAAATCCGGTGGCACTGGTGCTGCCGCACCAAAACCAGCCGCCCCGGCCCCCACGGGCACATCTGATATTCTTGCTTCCATCAAGAGCGGTGGAAAAGCCAAGCCAGCGAGCGGCGGAGCAGCCGCCCCCAAGGGAACCGCCGATATTCTGGCCTCCATTAAAGGTGGTGGTGCAGCCAAGCCTGCAGCCGCTCCCAAGGGCACGGCCGATATTCTGTCCTCCATTAAAGGCGGGGGCGCGGCGAAGCCAGCCAAAGCGGCCGCAGCGAAGCCAGCTGCCAAGGCTGCGGTCGACACAGCGGCAGCGTCCGGGATGTCCGCCGCCGAAATGATCAAAGCCGCCAGACAGGGCATCGGCAAAACAAAGTCGGCAGGCATTCCATCCGTGCCAAAGGCGAAGACACTTGCCCTGCCGAAAAAGCCGCTGAAGAAGAGTGCTCCACCTAAGGTGGGCGGTAAAGCCGGTGCCAAGGGCGTTCCTCGACGCAGTTTCCTGGAAACGTGCGTGGCGACCATTTGTAGTCCGATTTTTATTGCCTGGTCGTCTCTGCTGGCGGCAACCGCCGTCTCCAGTCTGGCGATGGCCCGATTCATGATGCCCAACGTTCTTGTTGAGCCCCCTACAAAATTCAAGATTGGTCCACCCACCGATTACGGTGGCGGAACAGTCTCCACCAAATGGAAGGCGCAGTTTGGCGTCTGGATCGTCAACGATGATCTTGACGGACAGCAGATGATCTATGCGTTGTCCACAGTGTGTACACATCTCGGCTGCACGCCCAACTGGTTGGAAGGCGAGCAGAAATTCAAGTGTCCCTGTCACGGTTCAGGTTTTTACAAAAGTGGGGTCAACTTTGAAGGTCCGGCTCCACGGCCGCTTGAACGGTACGGGATCCGATTGGCAGAAGATGGGATGCTGGAAGTTGACAAGAGTGTCAAGTTCCAACGCGAGCTGGGGCAGTGGGAAATTGCGGCTTCATTTGTACCAGTCTAGACGGTGATTTGGAGTGCGTAGGCCAGGCTTAAACTGGCGGGATTTAGTGTGTGGTGCTGGATGTGGGCGGGTCCGCCCGGTGTATTGCCAGACATCGCGACATGGCAAAGTAGTTAAGCAGAGTGCAGTGTCAGGCGCGGCCTGACCTACTGAATGAAGGAATCTCGGCAGTGTCCGTAGGCGATTACATTCGTAACTCACAGATTTGGAAGAGCGTCTTCCGGCATCCGGCACCGACAGATCGTCGTAACCGGGTCGTCGTGATGTTGACGAACTTCTTTCTGCACCTGCACCCGGTTTCGATCAAGCAGCAGGGAATCGCGTTGTCCTACACCTGGTGTATGGGTGGGATCACGTTCTTTCTGTTTCTTGTGGAAACGTTGACCGGTGTGTTGTTGATGTTTTATTACCGGCCAACGTTGGAGTGGGCCTTTTACGACATACAGGCCCTGCGAGACGTGCAAACGCTGGGCATCATGCGCGAGATTCACCGCTGGGGTGCTCACGCGATGGTGATCACGGTCTGGTTGCACATGTATCGCGTCTTTCTGACGGGAAGTTATAAGCCTCCGCGAGAATTCAACTGGGTGATCGGAGTGTTGCTGCTGGTGCTTACGCTGCTGCTGTCCTTTACGGGATATCTGCTGCCATGGGACCAGTTGGCAATCTGGGCGATCACCGTGGGATCCAATATGGCCCGCGCTCATCCGTTTCTGGGTGGCGAAGGTCCCGGTTTTCAACTGCTCAACATGGGCGGCTATGACCTGATTACAAATGCCAGTGACGCAAAGTTCCTGTTACTGGGTGGTCGTTTTGTTGGCGAAGCGACTTTGAATCGATTTTACATTCTACATTGCGTGGCTGTTCCTCTGGTCGCTGCCGGTCTGATCGCGATCCACTTTTGGCGCGTTCGCAAAGATGGTGGCATCAGTCAGCCGCTGTAATGTGTTGTGCACCGCAGCGTCAGGACGGCGTTACGGTGTGAAATTACTTGTCGTGTCAGCCGCCTCGGCGGTTGATCGGGGCGACCGCCCCGTTTTCACAAAGAAGTGTCGGCTCCGCATGGCGTCGACGATTCTTTATTAGATATCTCCTTTCGGTTTGGCAGATGAATCCTCATCCCGACCTGACATCCAGTGTCCTGCACGGCTTAGGCTGGTACTACCTGATTCTGTTCGCCATGAATCTGCTGTGGACGTTCCGCAGCTATAAGGTTGATGGTGAATTTGATAAACGCACGCCAATTATTGGCGGCATGCCGGTGGCTACTGTCTGGGCTGTTCTGGCTTCCATTCTGCTGATGCTGTCCGCCGCTCACTTTACAGGTGGCAGTGATCCGGAGAAGTTTGTCATTCGACTGCCGGAGTGGTTCAAGAATCCCGTGGATGCGTTTTTCGCGGATCCCGTTGTTTACTTTGCCGGGTCGGTGGGCCTGTTCGGAGCGATGATTTGGTTCCGTGAATGGTGGATCAAGGAATCCGTCGCATGGAGCATGCTGCAGGGTGCGTTCATCTTCATGGGCTTGAGCCTGAGTGATTACGACTTTCGTCAGATCGTCGGCAAGCCGGACAATGTTCCCATCGTCGCGATGCTGTTTATCGTCTCGTTCCTGACCTGGATCTACTTTAGCCGGGCGGTTGAAAACGACAAACGTATCGCTGAAGGACGACCTCTGCTTGGAAGCGACGACAACGACAAGGTGCTGGTCTGGCCGGACCTGGTTTATATTGAGCTGATCTGCATGGTCGTGCTGACGGCCGGTCTGATTTTCTGGGGCGTCGCACTTGAGGCTCCCCTGGAAGAACCAGCGTCATCGGTAAAGACACCGAACCCATCGAAGGCACCATGGTACTTTCTGGGTCTGCAGGAAATGCTTGTCTACTTTGACCCGTGGCTGGCGGGCGTAGTTCTGCCCGGCATCATTCTGGGTGGACTGATGTCCATCCCGTATATCGACTTCAACAAGGCGGGGAACGGGTACTTCTGCTTCAAACAACGCGCGTTTGCAATCTGTACGTTCATGTTTGGTTTTTTCCCATTGTGGATCGCTCTGATCGTTTTGGGCACGTTCCTGCGTGGACCGAACTGGAACTTCTATGGCATCTATGAAGTCTGGGATGTTCATAAGGTAAAGGCGGCCAACAATGTGAATCTGTCGGAATTCTTCTGGAATTCCGACATGATGAAGGACGTCTTTGGGGGCCTTCCCAAGGGCAGCTCGCTGCTCACAATTCTGATGCGCGAGGCGCCGGGAATCATTTTGATTATTGGCTACTTCGCACTGCTGCCTCCAATTC
>JAPYTO010000085.1 GCA_029941865.1 Fuerstiella sp.
TTGGTGTCCCTTCGCGGAAAGGCGACGTCGGCCGTACTCAGCGCGGGTTCTGTGTTTTGACAGTTCTCGAAAACTCTCAGACTCATCCACATTCACGGCAATTGTCTGGCGAATGTGTTCACTGAGTTCGCGCTGTAGCGCCGGACGTTACTGCTCCGCGGTTCTTAACCTGGAGTCTGGTTCAATGTCTTCGCTGAAACAAAACCCCGCCGCCATGGCCAATCGGTCACAGCCACAAACGATACGCAGATCGCGCGGATTTACGTTGATCGAGCTGTTGGTTGTCATCGCCATTATCGCGATTCTTGTGGCATTACTGTTGCCGGCTGTGCAGCAGGCCAGGGAAGCAGCTCGCAGAACTCAATGCCGCAGTCGCCTGAAACAACTGACGCTGGCTTTGCACAATTACGCCGACGTGTATTCCGAAACAATGATCCCCTATGTGATCGAGAACACGTCCCGGCTGAACTACTTGAGCTCCTTCAGTGGCTCGCAGGGGACAGCACAGTTTTGGTTTGGCGTCGTGGACTACGACGAAGCAGACCCAACGAAGCAGCTGGATTTCGCTGCCGGGCCGCTGAGTCCGTTCATGGAAACGAATTGGAAGGCGTTTCAGTGTCCGAACTTCGGCGAAGGCCAGATGGACAACGTGCGGTTCGGTCGGCCGGCATCAGGATTCGGATACAACGGAAACTTTCTGTCGCGGTCCTCCGGCATTGAATGGCCACCACCGACCTGGGCCGCACAGCCCAGCAAGAAACCTGCCACAAGAAAGTTTCGGGATATCGCGCAGATGACCGAGACGATCGTTTTTGCAGATGCAGCTCAGGTCAAGACGGTGTCCTTTACACCACCCAGCTTCAGTTTCGAAGAAACATGGCTACTGGAACCACCGAGCAATAACTTTCCGAATGTACATTTTCGCCATTCGGATTCTGCGAACGTCGCATTTCTGGACGGCAGCGTCAGAACCTTCGGCTATGCGAGCGCCGTCCAGGTTCCCGGACCGAATTTCCTGAGCCAGCAGCAGGCCGACCTGATGAAGAAGCTTCGGCTGGGCTTCGTGACCAACGGAGACCTGAACGACCCTCAAACGGCCGACGCTCTGTATGATCGAAAATAGCGGTGGGATTCAACGCCGTTGCTTGAATCACATTAGAACACGGAGCCACGGAGATCACAGAGAAACGCCGGGCACAATACTCCGTGCCCTCCGTGTTTAACTCACGACACGCCAACGCTACAGCCTGGCCCGATTCCTACCTGCCGAGCAATTCAATGTCGCCGCCAGGATCCTGCCCTCCGTCTACTGTTTTTTGTTGCCCAGCCTGCCATCCTTCCTGCCACTCCCGGAATAGATGGTCTGGATTCGTGTAATGATGCGGATTGTTCTCCATGGGTTCGCCGCGCGATGCGGCGAATCGGCCTGATACTTTCTGGTTGCACAGATCGTTCGGAGCGCCGGCCAAAACCGGAATAAGCACGTGCTGAGACAGTCCGCGGCTGTCAGTTCGCGGGTTAAAAGCGGCCACTTGTTTGCGGGTCAAAACCGGCCAGGGTTTTGAGAAAACGTGGACTAATTTGCTGGCTTTTTGTTCGTTTTTCCGGGGCGACCCGGTGCGCGGGTTTGGCCGCTTTTGGATTGGCCGGTTTGCGACTTGGAATCGAGCTCATTTTCAGGCTCTTCGTCGACCGGCTCAGTACTCTGTTTATCGGCGTGGCGACCTCGCATTCTGAAGCTGCGACCGGTGATCTGAATAACTTCTGCGCATTGCAGAAAACGATCCAGAATGGCCGTCGCAGACGGCACGTCTCCGATCAGTTTTCCCCAATCCTCAAGTGGTCTGTTCGACGTCATCATCGTGCTGCGTAATTCGTGACGACGCATGATGATCTCGAACAGAAACTCGCCGCTCTTCTTTGGTAATCGGGTGTTCTTCGATGAACGGCAGCGGCAGTTGCTCCTGCGGAGCTGGCCGTTTCAAGAGATTGCGAATGCTCTTCAGCCGAGTCGCACTGTGGCTCACGGCGGTGCCGCACGGTACTTCACGATTCGTTTGGTCGCCCGCATCGACTGGTGATCGGTCAGCCGATCCACGAAGTTCTTGTATGACGACGATCCGCGCTGGGCGCAGGTCTCCCGACCTCGCCCACAGATGGACCGAAGGTCTCCCGTCGTGGGTTACGGTGAGTGTTGGGGAGACCTGCGGTCGAACAGGTGCGGGGTCAGGTCTCCCCGCGTACAGCGCGCATAACGCGATTTTGAATGGAAAGACGTTCGCTGCGGCCACAAGTCAGCGCAATACGCTGCAAATTCTCGAATCGGCAGACTTCGTTGCACACACTCAGACAACTATGCTTGTCATCAGATCTGTTTGGCAGACGGGGGCATTCGAACCGGCGTGCTGCACTGTAGCGTGGTCTGACTGAGAAAAACTATTCATGAAGTTGCAGGCGTCGGCATTTCTGATTCGTTCGTTGCGGCAGGAATCACGCTTCGTGAGTCATCACGTCATGCGGGCCGGACTTGCGTCCCTGATTCTATTGTTGTTTTTTGGTCGGCTCGCCACCTTTTCGAGGAGTACCGGTGTTGGCGGCCTTTTTGCGTCCAACGTGATGACGTGCTGCTATTGGTTTGTCACGCTGCTGGGTGGGATCTATTTCAGCGCCGCAATCGTAGAAGAAAAAGAAGAGCAGACGCTGCCACTGCTGAAGATGACCGGCGCTTCCCCAGCGGCGATTCTGCTGGGAAAATCCGGACCGCGATTGGTCTCGGTCCTGCTGCTGCTGCTGGTTGTCACGCCGTTTCTGCTGTTGGCGATTACGCTTGGTGGAGTGCTTCCGCGAGGTCTGTTGTCTGCGAGTCTGGGAATCCTGACGTACGCCGTCATGTTTTGTCAGCTGGGGCTGCTGGCCAGCGTTGTCAGCCGCGATTTCCCGCGTGCGTTCTCCAAGACACTCATGGCGTGGATCCTGCTCGAGTTTCTGCCGTTCTGGGGTTGGGCTGGCTCCGAAGTTGCATTGTTTCTGAGCCGCTTCCGCAGCAGCGCTGCTGCAGAAGAGTATCTGGAAATGGCCGGTGCCGGCGGTGCCTACGAATGGAAACAGTTCATACTGGCCTGGTTGCACGAGAACCTGCAGTGGCTGGGAGGCTGGACCGACGACCTGGTTCTGAATGGCAACCTGAACCTGTACATGGCCGAATTTGGAAACACGGGACTCTGGGAGCCTCAGATGACGGCTCACCTGATCCTGGCGGTCGTGTTTTTCTGTCTTAGCTGGTTGCTGTTTGAACCATGCACGTCCAGGGTCGTTGCGGAAGGCCACGACAGTCCGCGAAAACTGTCGCGTCGCACACGACCGCCTCGTCGCGCGGGAAACAGAGCATTGGCGTGGAAGTCGTGGCGATATTCTGCCGGTGGATGGCTTGGGTTGATGATTCGTCTGATCGGTGCCCCAATGCTTGTCTGTGCCATTGTTTTCGGTATCGCCGCTGGGGTCGGCGAACCACTGGAAGGATGGGTTCTGGCAAACATCCTGTTAGTTTCAGGAATCGTTGTGTTTATTGGCAGCGCGGCAATTCTGCTTGATCGAGTTTTCAACACGGAAATCCGGGACAAAACACTCAGCTCGCTGTTGATGTTACCCGTCAGCAGGAATTCACTGTGCGGTCGGATGATGCTCGGACTGCTCCCCAGTATCGCAGCGTCGACATCGTGCATTTTCTGCGGACTGTTTCTGTGGTTGGCCGTGGAGCCTAAGACTGCAAGTGCGATTGGAGAGGTCTTGAAATCGGCGTGGTTCTACCAGGTGTTTTTTATGGGGGTGACGACTGTTTGTTTAGGATTGTATCTGTCCATGCGACTGCGATACGGGGGCATGCTGCTGGCCATCATTTGCGTGTGGATGATTGGCCCCATGGTCATCGGTAGTTCTCTGGCAGTTTTTGGTTTTTGGGTTCAGGGACGGGCCATCCGGTCATTCGTGGAATTTGGCCTGCCGATCACTTTAATGATCGTCGAAATCGTCTTTTGCTGGTGGATGCACAAGCTGATCATTCAACGCCTGGAGAGCGTGGCCGAACAGGGGTGAGACAGACAGGTGTAGTGCACGCAGCCTGCGTGCCGAAGAACTCTGAACAGCCCGCTGGCAGCGGGCACTACGCGCGCCGCTTGCAATGTGCAAACAGACATTGACAGCTCCCTGCGAAATTGCAGTCAGCCGAGACACTGATTGTTCTGTTCGCTAAATTGGGGCGCTGTATCGTCAAACCACAACTCCGTCAGGAGATCCGAAGAAACCATGAGAATACTCACACTGGCTCTGCTGTTCGTTATTCACCCATCCATTTACGCTCAGGATCTGACCTGGCCGGATCCCGTCGCCAACCATGTGATTCCGATGCAGAGTACCGCGTTGACGCACGGGCCGGTACTGGGGAACGTGACCTCCCGTTCCGTGCGAGTCTGGTTGCGAGCAGACAGCCAAATTGACTTTGAAGTTCTGGTCCGACCGCATCGACCGCCGTTTGATGACGCGGCGGTCACCAGGGCGACGACGGCCGCGCAGAATGACTTCACCGGATTTGCCGAAGTCGTCGGCCTGAAGCCGAATACGGTTTACGCCTACGCTGTCCGCGTGGGCGACGAAATTATCGACAGCCGCAACAGTATTCGTGATCCGTGGCCCACGTTTCGCACCTTGCCGGACGAGACCAGCTACGTTCACGAATTTAACCCTGACGGCCGTTTCAACTTTTCGTTCTCCATCGGGGCCTGTCAGCGACAACGCTCACCTGGCGAAACCTACGGCATCTATCCGAACCCGCCCGCATTCGACACCATCTGGGAGAAGCATCGGCATCGCGTGGCGTTTCATATTGTGAACGGTGATTACACGTATGAAGAAACGATCGACGGAACCCTTGCCGGCATTCAGAACAATTACAAACTGTACTTGAACCGAGGTCGCTCACTGAATCGGCTGCTGAAGCATGTGCCCCTGCTGACGATGTACAACGACCACGAAGTTACCGACAACATCGACGGTTCCGGTGAAGTCGGTCGAGGCGACGGTAACTATCTGGTGCGCGATCCGGCGATTCGAGTCTGGCAGTACTATGCTGACTGGGCCAACGGTAATCGGCCCCAGACGGGCCGGGTCCGCTTCGGTACCGCTCAGCTGCAGGCAGGTTCCGACGTGTTGCATGACCCCGCTGCCGATTTCACGTCGCTGAATCCCGCACAGATCAGCACACTGCATATCGGTCCGTTTCTGAAGGGGGGTGCGAAACCAAAGGCGGCAGAGCGTGGCGGAAAAAACGTTGGCGTTTACCGAGTCAGCCGGGTCGTCGACGCGACTCATTTGCAGGTTGAGCCCTCGTTCAAGCAGACCAACGCAGCGCCCTACAGCATTGGCACGCATCACTACTTCGACAAAGTCGTTGGCAATTGTCACTTCCTGTTTCTTGATACTCGAGGCGAACGATCAAAATGGCTGGGCGTGCAGAAGTCGCACGACGCTGATCGTTTTGTTCTGGGCGCGACTCAGAAGGCATGGTTTCTGGATAAGGTGCAGACGACCACGGCAGACTTTATCTTGATCGTGTCACCCGATCCGTGGTTCATCTACCACAGTGCGTATCATGTGAAAGGCGAAACGACGGAATCCAAAGGCGACGGATATTGCGGCTTCGTTCATGAACGAGAAGAACTGACGGCGGTGCTGGACGATCTTCAAAAGCCAGTACTGCTGCTGACCGGTGACGTTCATCATCCGGTTGCGGCTCAGATCACAGACAACGTCTGGGAATTCCTGATCTCGCCGGTGAATTCCGCCAATCACCCCATCGGCACGGCCGGTCTGCCTCCTCTGGGTGGCTGGTTCGACAGCGAAGGACGCACGATCAAAATCAAGTGGCTGGGTGGTTACCCCGACAACGTCCACTATCTGCGGCAGCGTCACACGGTTTATTCGGTGATCACGATCAACAACATCGTGAAGGCCGGTCGCAAGGAAGGGCCGGGCTATCAATTCCTCGCGTACGACGCCCCGCAGGTCGTGGTCAGTTTTCACGATGGCTATACCGGCGACCTGCTGTACAGCGAAGGCATCTCAACACTGGATGCCATGCCGCCCGGCGATCCGGCGGACAAGAAAAACCGGTTCGGCCACTGGAATCGGTAGACCCGGTGCGTGGTCAACTCTAAGAACTGGGGATGTTCCGTAGCTGAACTCGCCAGAGTTTGGAGGTTTTTCTCTATGTCGTCCAAAGTCTGGCGACATCGGCTACCCAAATATTAAGTCGCGTAGGCCAGGACAGGTTCCAGGCGCGCTTATCACTGTCAGAACAGGTCCTGACCTACGTAGCTACTTCGAACGGACTTCCAGCTGCCCCTGGACAGAATCCTCGGTCATCTGCACAGAGAACAGGACATCCTGCAATCGGTCGAACGTTTTTTCGAAAGACGACTGCTGCGGGTTCGGGACTTTTTGCCATGCCTCTTCACGGTTTCCGTAGGCTGTTGAGTAGACCTGATCGCGATCGGCGTCGTAATTGTACTCACCGTCAGGGCAAAAATACGTCACGCCGTATTTGGCGTCCGAAATCGCGTCCACTCCCTCGACCGTCACGCCGTACAGGTGAATCAGTGTATAGATTACTACCGTAGCATCTTCGACTGCGTCCGCGACTTCCTGCATGACGAAGCATTCGAAGGTCACGATCGTATTCTGAATCGCTATCTCAAACCGGACGTGTTGATTCTGGACGACATGGGCATGAAGCAGTTAACGACCATGAAGTTAGAATCAGTGAAAAAGCTACGGAGTGGCCTGCCAGACTCGCAATAATCTTCCACAGCATCAAGAGCATCGAACTTGGACAGGTAGGAGCCATTCAGCAACTGACTGCTGAAACAATGAAAGAAGCTGTAGAAGTGGCGACGTTCTTCAGAAACGAGTCATTCAGGTTCTTTGGCGAAATGGATGGCGGTAATGAACCCTCAGGGGCACTGCGAGACCTACACGCTAAAATCCTGAACTCTCACCCTAAGGGTATCACATCAAAACGGCTGTTTGACCGGAACAGGATCATTGGCTCTGTCGAAGATGCTGAAGATCTGATGAGGCAAATGATTCAACTTGGCTGGGCTGTTCAGATGCCAGACAGACAGGGCGGTCTGAAGATGAAACCAGTCGCTGTAGGGACACAGACATATGATCTAATCCCCAAAGAAGACTAAGAACGTTGGCAACTCGACATTTCGCCAACACATACGTTGGCGAAACGTCAATTTCGGTTGGCAACTCTTGGCAACTCGGCACAACCAATGTTGAAAAAACATTGAGTTTAGTAATATCTTACCCAGCTTAACGCAAATTACTGACTAATACTAATAGGGATAGGTAAACGAGAAGCACAAGACGGGGTAGCACTTCAGATCCGAGGTGTTGCCCTGCTGTGTCACATAGCGGCTACCAGACCCACGATTGAGGCCTCAGGACGGCCTTCTGTGCTCAGGATGAGGATTACATCGTCTTGAGCCTTACAGAGCGTCTGCGGGCCTGTTTAACCAATCTAATTGACCTAAAACTAACCTGAAATGAAAGTAAGCAAATGGCATCGAAAAACATATTCGAAGCGTCAGTATTTTTCACAAATGAAACACGTCTGGCATTGAAGAACAACGAGCAACTAGATTTCGACGAGGTCACTGTCACATACCCAGAGGACAACGAAGGCAGATGGCGTGTTCACCTCGTTACGCGGTTTGAGCACGATCTTGTGGCGGTGGTTGTGAGACAGTTCAACAACACAATATTCCACCAAGAGTACGGACTAGACAGGAACGGTGACCAACTTCACACAATCAGCTTGCACGGTTCAGATTGCCTGTTTTGGCACGGCCTGGCTGAGTATTATGCTCAGAAAGAGGGGCAACCCACGAAGTCTGATCAGACTGCCAGCGTCTAACCTGACGTCAACGCGGCTTTGGCCTTTGCGAACGATTCGACCACGTAGATCTGCGTGGTCGACCTACTGGTATGGCCTAGAATGCAACGGGTGACAGGATACCAGCGGGATGACGTTTCAGACACGGCTACTCAGTTTTGAAGTTACGTAGCTCTCGGCGTGAGCGGCAAGGCGCTAACCGCCGGTTTTCCCCGCACGAACCCGCGGCTAGCGCCTTGCGGCTCACATCCCAGTTTGAAAAACTGAATCGCCCCCGCTGGGCGCGGTGTTCGCGAGGAAGATCCTTATTCCACTTTCAACAACTCGACAATAAAGTGCAGCGTGGCATTGGGTGGCACGGAGCCTCCCGAGCCTTTGCTTCCGTAGCCCAGACGGGCGGGAACCCACAATTCGATCATGCCACCAACGCCCACCAGCTGCATGCCTTCCGTCCACCCGGGAATCACTCCGTTCAATGGAAAGGAGATCGGTTCGCCTCGGTCGTAGGAACTGTCGAATTCCTTGCCGCTGTCCAGCCAGCCACGGTAATTAACGGTGACCGAGTTTCTGCCCGTTGGTTTTCTGCCGTGGGCCTTTCGCAGAATTCGATAACGCAGGCCGGAGTCCGTCATTTGAAACTCCTGAGCAGCATCCGGGTCGATGGGACCGCAGTCGTATTGCAACGACTTCAGGTCCAGAAAGGTCGTGGCCTTGCCTCTGCTGAATGAGGCCTGCTGAATGTCACTGCCTTCTGCATAATCTGCCTGTGCTACAGATGAGCCTGATTTCGTCTGCGGCCCCGAACAGCCGGCGACGGCGAACGACGCAGCGAAAATGATGGCCAGCAATGAATATGAGACATGCATGGGGCGATTCCGTTCGCAGGAGAGCTATGTGTGCGCTGTACTGAGCGCGGGCATGATAACGTTGAACCTGTGGCACTGGAACAGCCATTCCGGAAGGGATCCGCTCGCTGCGCGGAGCGCGGATCTCCGTGCTCAGCGGGGTCAGGAGACCCTCACACAGCCCAGTGCGCGTTCGAATCAGGGGACTGACGTCCCCCGCTCGCCTGGGTGCACGGGCGGAGTTCTGCGCCCAGCGAAACAAAGCCGGCAAAGCCATGGCGCCCAGCTCCTGGTCACTTGGCTTTGCTGTTGGCTTTCTTCTTCTTTTTCCCTTTTGGCTTTCCGTATCCGGCCTTTCGAGTGTGAGCGATTGCTTCGGTTTCGCGGCCCTTGTCTCCCTGGGACGTCATCCAGATATCCAGTCGCGATGACAATTTCGCGTGCAGTGCAGAGTACTTTGGATCGTCGATCAGGTTGTGCAGGCAGTGTGGATCGCTGACCACATCGTACAGCTCCTCGGCCGCTCGATGCTGATATTTTCTGGTCAACGCCTGAGCATGTTTATCGCCCGCCTCTGCCTTCCGTTGCCACGACGTCCAGTAGTCCGCTCGGTCACCGCCTTTGCGAGTCACCGCATTTGTAAACTTGATGTCCGGATTCAGATTGCGAATGTAGCGGTGCGTTTTTGTGCCGCAGGAACGAATGCCAAAGTTTTCCGATCCGTTGATGATGCCCCGCGTCGTGTGGAGTCCAAAAGTGTACGTTTTGTGTTCCGCCTGCTGGCCCAACAGCACTGGCAGAAATGACTTCCCATCCATTGTTTCCGGAGTCGGCAGACCAGCGGCGTCCAGAAATGTTGGTGTGACGTCGCAATATTCAACCAGAGCGTTTGTTGCTGACGCGGGTTTTACCTTGCCCGGCCAGCGGACAATCATGCCGGAGGTCAGTCCCAGTTCAAAGCACGTCCATTTGGCAAACGGAAACGCGGAGCCCTGTTCTGACACTGCGATCACGAGCGTGTTGTCAGCGACACCGTGCCTGTCCAGCAACTGCAGCAATGCACCACATTGGGCGTCGAAGTAGGTAATTTCGGCCAGATACTTTGAGTACTGGGTCCGTGTATCGGATGTGTCGACCCATGACGGCGGCAGTGTCAGCGATGCCGGTGGATAGGCGGCGGCATCACCTTTGTTATACGGCGAGTGCGGTTCGTTGGAACAGGCAAACACACAGAACGGTGTGTCGGCAGCCTTAGATTCCGAGATCAGTTTGTCGATCGTCGGATAGGGATTCGCCATGAACGGGTCAGCCGTTTTGAATTCACCGTCGTATTCAAACGGAAACGATGCCTTCGGCGAGATGTGAGTTTTGCCGGACAGGGCCACTCGATAATCAGCGTCCTGCAGGTAGTGAACGATTGACTTTGTGCCGGGATAAACGCACGTGTGATTCGGCCAGGCGCCCGATTTCACGGGGTAAATCCCGGTGTAGATATTGTGTCGTGTGGGCGAACACATCGGTGCGGTCTGAAAACATCGTGAGAACTTCATGCCTTCCGTCGCCAGACTGTTCAGGTGCGGCGTCTTTGCCTGGCCACCGTACAGTTCCATATCCAGATACGTGCAGTCGTCCGCGATCATGAAGACCAGATTCGGGCGATCGGCTGCGAACGACTGAGCGCCACATGCGACCAGCGCAAGAACGGCACAACAACAATTTTTAGACATTGCGGTATACACTTCCGGGACAGAAAAAGAGAGCTTGTTTGTAAATGCTAAGCATTGCCAATGGTCCTCCTGCGACAAACAGTGGAATCAGTTGATTCCCGCTTCAGTGTTGCGGCACGACACCCCAGCCATAGACCCCCGGGCCTACTCCGTTTCCGGGACAGGGGGCTCAGCTTCGGAGAGCGCTTTGATGAGTTCTTCCATAACGGCAGTCCCGTCTTCTTCGTTGGCCTCCAGAGGCCAGTAGGCGTCGTGCTTATCGACGATCCGCAGGTGGCCCTGATGGAGATAGCTGAGCATTTTGATCAGTTTGGCGTCTCGGTATCGCAACACCGCGTAGCCGTCTTCCAGGTGGATGTTTTCTATCTTCCAGCCGAGAGCACGCAGGTTAAGTTCGCGCAGACGCAACATGCGTTTGGTCGGCGTGGGGATAGGGCCGAAGCGGTCACGGAGTTCTGCTTCCAGTGCACCCAGGTTAACCAGCGAATTGGCCTGCGACAGTCGCCGATAGATTTCAATCTTGAGCTTCTGTTCCGGAATGTAGCGGTCGGGGATGAAGGCTGAGACGGGCAACTCCATCCGGACGTGTGTCTGGTACCGCAGAGGCTGCTTCTTCAGCGTACGAACCGAATTTTCCAGCAATTGGCAGTACAATTCGTAACCAACGGCGGCGATGTTTCCGCTTTGTTCGGTGCCCAGAATATTGCCCGCACCTCGAATTTCCAGGTCTCGCATGGCAATGCGAAAACCGGCGCCCAGTTCGCTGTACTCTTCGATGGCTTTCAGGCGACGAGTGGCCTTGGTCGTCACGACCTTGCCTTCCTCCAGCATCAAATAGCAGTACGCTCGATGACGGTCCCGGCCGACTCGCCCGCGTAGCTGATGCAGATCTGCCAGACCGTAGATGTCGGCCTGGTGGATGATCATGGTGTTTGCATTGGGAATGTCCAGGCCGCTTTCGATGATCGTTGTGGCCAGCAGAATATCAGCTTTCCCGGCAACGAAGTCCAGCATGGCAAGTTCGAGTTCGTCCGGTGTCATCTGCCCATGGGCAATCGTAAGCGTTGCTTCCGGTACAATCTGGCGAATGCGATCGGCGATCAGCCGGATGTCGTGCACGCGGTTGTGAACAAAGTAGACCTGTCCGCCGCGATTGAGCTCACGAATAATGGCGCTGCGGATAAGGGACTCGTCAAAGCGTCCAACTCGCGTTTCGATAGGCATCCTGTCGCGCGGCGGTGTGGTCAGGCTGCTGATATCGCGAATGCCCAGCAGCGACATATGCAGAGTCCGGGGAATGGGCGTGGCCGTGAGGGTCAGGATGTCGACTTCCAGTCGCAGGTGCTTCAGGCGTTCTTTGACTTTAACGCCGAATTTCTGCTCTTCGTCGATGATCAGCAGCCCGAGATCTTTGAAGTGGACGTCTTTGGAGACCAGGCGGTGAGTACCGATAACAATGTCGATTTCGCCACGGTTCAGCTTTTCGATAATCTTCTTCTGCTCACCTGCCGAACGAAAGCGTGACAGCATTTCGACGGTGACCGGAAACTCAGCCGTGCGTTCCGTGAATGTGCGAAAGTGCTGTTCCGCCAACACTGTTGTGGGGACCAGCACGGCCACCTGGCGACCGTTGTCAACGGCCTTAAAGACCGCTCGCATGGCGACTTCTGTCTTGCCAAAACCAACGTCGCCGCAGATCAGACGATCCATCGGTCGCGTTCGTTCCATGTCCTCTTTGAAGTCGGCAATGACAGTGACCTGGTCAACCGTCTCTGTGAAAGGAAAGGCCTGTTCAAATTCCTGCTGCATCTGCGAATCGGCCTGACACTGAATGCCAGGTTTGGAATCACGTTCCGCCTGCAATGTCAGCATATCGGCGGCCATGTCCGTGACAGCCTCGGCGACTTTTCCCTTTTTCTTATCCCACGACGTGCCACCGAATTTTGAGAGTTCCGGCATTGATTTGGCCGGCCCGATATATTTCTGGACCAGATGAATCAGTGCGGCGGGAACGTAGACGATCAGACTGTCTCGGAATTCCAACAGCAGGTGTTCTGCTTTTTTGCCGTCCTTGTCCATCAGGGCCATGCCACGATACTTGGCGATGCCCTGAGTGACGTGGACAACAAGGTCACCGTCCTTCAGGTCCAGAAAGTTGTCGATGGCGCGGGAATCGGCCGATCGGCGCCGTGATTTCACCTTACGGGCCTGCGACCGCGAGAACAGTTCGTTGTCGCTGATGACCATCAGGCCACGTTCGACCAGGCGAAAGCCCTTGTTGACTCGGCCAACACACAATGTGATGCGTTCGGTCAGTGGCATTTCTGCGGTGGCATCTGTTTCGGCGATCAGCTCAGCAAGCCGCTGTTTTTCTCCGTCATTGTGACACGCCAGAATGACTCGATCCTGAGGACCAAGCGATTCTGCCAGATCCACCAGAGCGTCTCGGCCGGTGCTGGCGAATCGTTCGACGGCTTCAATCTTCAGGTGGCACGATGTCTCGTAACTGTCCGCACCCAGCGCATCAATCGTGACGGACGGAAATTCCGTCAGCCGAGCCATCGTGGCGTTGACACCAAACATGCCAATTGGATTGGCCAGCCGTTGCAGGTACAGCTTGCCCTCGCTGACGGCCTGAGCCATATCGCTAAGGACAACGATGGTGTCCGTTGGAACGGAATCCAGCAGCGATTCGGTGGCGGACGCTATGGCGTTGTGAGGACGCAGGCTGTCGCCGGGTTCAGGCTTGTCGTGTGGTTTGACCGGCTTGGTCGCGATGATGGCCACTTCACTCAGGTCTTCCAGCCGCCGTTGCGTTTCCACGTCAAAGCTGCGAATGGATTCGACTTCGTCGCCAAACAGTTCGATGCGAATCGGATCGTTTTCCGTCGGCGGAAAGATGTCCAGAACACCGCCGTGGACGCAGAACTCGCCCGCCAGTTCAACAGCGGTGACGCGATCAAAACGGCGTTCGATCAACCAGTCCAGCAGTGGTTCCAGCTGTAATTCGTCACCGACGGCGATGCGCCGCGTTGCTTCTTCGATGTCGCTGCGAGCCGGGACAGGCTGCAGCAGAGCGGGAAGGCAGGTAACAACGATAGAAGGGCTGTCTGGCCTGCCAGCTGGCTGACCTGAACGGTCAGTGACTGTTTCTTCTGTGACAGTGTCATCAACGGGTTGGCTTGTGTCGGCCGAGAAGTGCCAGGGATCGGTAGCCAGCTGGCGGTCTGGGTTGGTCGCGTCGTCATCAGCTGAATGTCGATGGCGGTCTGCGTTCAGATATCTCACGGCTCCCAGGCGTGCAGCAAACACGCTGTCGGTGACATCGTGTTCTTCCGGCAGCGTTTCCCAGGCCGGAAACTGCCGCATTTCAGTACCGACCGGAACAAATTCAGCAAGCTGGTCAAAGAACTCGTCGATTTCGCGAATTCCGGGCAGGACGACCAGCACTGTATGGTCGGGGCTGTTTGCCGAAAGAGCGGCGATACTCAGCGCGCAGGACGATCCCCATGCTCCATCGATCGCCCCGCTGTGTCCGGAATGCAGTGCGTTCAGAACGTCGGCAAATTCCGGTGCGGATCCGATCAACGCAGTCAGTTCAGCAAGTGAAGTTGGAACCTGCTGAGTAACACTGGTCATCGTGCACGGATTGTAGGGACTGCTCGACCATCTGGAAACGGTGACTGATTTTCAGGAACTCAAGCACCTCTTACGGTGAGGCCACGCCCTGGAACGTTCTTGAGACAGAAGAACGCCGGAAGGCCCCGTCGACACATGCTCGGAATACTCAGCGGCTTTCTTTGTCAGAACGCCGCGTGTCGTTACGGTACAAAGGCACCATTGACGAGGATCTGCCCCTGGACGTTACCGTTGAACTGCGCGACCCGTTGGATATTACCGAACGTAATCAGTTCAATCACGTTATTCTGAGCTCCGAAGATGTTGTACGCTCCGCTGGCACTGCGGAAGTAAATGCCTTCTTCAAAGGTCGTGTTAGGTCTGCCAAACACATCGACGATATCAGACAGCTGGATCAGGTTATTGCTGATCTGAAACGAGGCAGGTTCGATAAGTCGATCAACAAAGATGCCCCGGCCGGAATCCGCCAGAAAGGCCATTCTGTTGTTCACAATGTCCATAACGGTGTCGGACCCAAGGTTGAATTCCATGCCGTTGCTGTCCAGACCTGCAAAAATCATGTCGTTGCTGTCGATCAGCTGAGTGGATGGACCATTCGTGAACGTACGAATACCAACTGCTCCGGTGTGATCGCTGTTAAGGATATTGTTGCCGACAATCTCCTGTTGCAGCACGTCCGTCGAAGAAGTCATGTCTGTGAACATGGCGATTTGAAATCCGACGGCTGTGGCAGCATTGGAAAGGACAAGTTCAAAGGCGTTGTTCTCCAGATTGATCTTTGCCGGTCCGTTCCAGGTGATTCCAAATGCGAATTCGTTGGGGTCGGTGGTGGGAAATAATTCGAACGTATCGCTCACGTTAAAGAGGTTACCTTCCACATTGACGCCGATATGGGCACCAATGGCGGTGACGGTATTTTCGATCCGGATGATGTCGTCCGTATTATCGGTGAACTGTGTTCGTTCAATGTTGACGGTATACGGATTATCGAATTCTGAGAACCGCGTGGTGGTCTGATCATTAGGAACCTCAGTGTACCGCAGCAGGAGCGTTTCATTGTCCACGTTCGCAACATCGCCGTTGTTGTCAAACAACGAGTCACGAATGTCCAGTTCCGTCAGATTTGTGGTGGTCAAACCGACGAGGTTGGAGTCAAACATGTTGACCCCAAACAATTGCAGGAACTGGTCGTCGTCCACATTGAGAGTTCCACCGATGTCCAGCGTGTTGACGACTCGAATTCCGATATTGTTGTCACGAAACTCCATTCCTCGCAGACTCACCTGACCAGCATTTTCCAGCAGGGCACCTTCTGCGGCCGCGGTCAGAATCTGGCCGCCTGGACTCGCAGTTGTCGTAGTGGAATCACCACGAACGGTGAAGATTTTCGCAACAAGAGTGTGGTTATTGAGATCCTTGTTTGTGTCCATCAGGTGAATACCAAAGGTCGGCGAGTTGATGCTTGAGACCGTTTCGAGGTCAATGTTGATACCGGAGTTGAGAATTTCGATGGCCGGTTGATTGGTGACGTCAACTGTCCCGGTATTCGTGCGGATGAACGTATTGTTGTTGCCGAACAGGCCGACGCCATCTGTGGAAAGGATTCCGAGCGTATCAATTGTGATCGTTGCAGGACCGCTGGCACCAGCGACGTTATCCACAAGGTTCACGCCGATGTCCCCCGTTGTTGCATTGACCTGC
This sequence comes from Fuerstiella sp., assembly GCA_029941865.1. GTDB lineage: Bacteria > Planctomycetota > Planctomycetia > Planctomycetales > Planctomycetaceae > Fuerstiella. Next base: position 15,867 of record JAPYTO010000085.1, read on the forward strand.
AGTAAATCAAACTGAATGGACGCCTGAGAGTTTTGAATATCCACCAGTGGAACTCCCGGGTTTGTGGTCTTGAGGATATTGGTGTTAGTCCGGAATCCCAGGACTCCGTCCGTGTTTTGAATACTGACACCCTGCAACAGGGGCTCAATCACACTGGCACCACCAGACGTCGCCGTACCAAAGATCACATTCGAGCTATCGTTTATGATGGCAATTCCTTCGGCACCGACAGAGGTGATGTTCGTCTGCCCGGAAGCCGTAAAGCTGCTGCCTTCTGCGTTGCTGACAAGTTCGATCCCGCGACCACCGGAGAACGTTGCAGGTGCCGCCGGCGTCGCAAAAATTGTGATATCACCGCTGAAGTTTACGATACCGGACGCCAGCGAGTTACTGACGCTGATGAAGGGAGAAGTGCTTCCCGCCGCAGCGGCCCCGATAATCAGATCCCGGGAAAAGTTGAACGTACCTTCCAGATTGTCGATATCGATACCACCACCCTGAGGGCTGACAATGGCAAGGTTTTCGAAGGTCACTCCGCCCCCCGTCTGGAGTCCATCAATGAAGACAGACGCCCCTGTCGCATTAGTGATCGTTGTGGCATCGCGAATCGTGTCACGGAAGGAGTATACGCCGGAACTGTTGACCACGGAAATTCCTGTTGCGGTGCTGTCGAGAATAAACGCATTGTCAATCGTAGCGTTGCCCGCGTTGTTCTGAATGATGATTCCCGTCCCTCCCGTATCATCGATCGTGCTGCCAGTCATATTGACCGTCCCACCCGTCGTATTCTCAATCAGTACGGCAGCACCAGATGAATTAATAATACGACCGAAGGAAGGATCGACACCAACGCTGGTGCTCACGAATCCGATATTTGAGTTCCCTCTGTCAACATGAAATGCTGGACCGGTAGAACCTTCAATCGCCGTGTTCGTGATCGTCACCGAATCCAGAGTGTTCCGCAGCAGAATTCCCGTACCCAGGGCATTGGAGATCAACGTGTCTCGAACAAAAACGTTTGAAACAGTGTCAGCAAGAACTCCGTCTCCGGCGGACGCATCCAGAATGAAGCCTCCCAGCCTGCTGCGGTTGCCGAGCGTTACAGCAGGCCCGACGGAATTGGTGATTGTCGGACGAATAAAAGTTGGGTTTGCCTGAAACGTTGGTGAATCCGGCAGCACAAAGGCCGGGATGCTCTCCAGTGCCACGATGTTGATTACGTTTCGATCTCCGTTGGCTTCGCTGATGAGCCCTTCGCCAAATAGGTTCTGGCCGTCGGCCAGAACAACGAGATTGTCCGGCGCCGCACCGAACGTGCTTCCCGCATGCACGAAGACGATGTCCGTATCTGGCACTCCGAGTCCCGCAGACAGGGACTGCAGCGGATCTTCAACAGTGCCAATAAACGGGCCGACTGTATCGTTGCTGTTGACGTGAACAATGGTCAGCGGAGTTCCGTCGACAGCGTTAGCAATCTGTCCGGGAACAACCACGTCCGAGATTGTCGCCGCGATGTTCAGATTCCGACGAACGGGTTCTGCCATTCGCTGCATCCCGGAACGACTGGTGTGTTCCTGGCTTTTGAATCCGCCAAAGTGTACGGTCGCACTGAAGGCGACGTTGGTCTTGAAAACGTCATCATCGGTCAGTTTCAAGCCGAGTTCCAGCCAATCGCCGATGTCGGCCTGAAGTCGTGTGCTGAACCCACCAAATCTCGGCAGACCCTGGCCTTCGTACATGTACCCGCCACCAAATGCCCGCAGGTCGACCCGTTCCGCAAAATCGCCAGGCAGCAGCCAGCCTATTTCCGCATCGAAGCCGTCGATGGCTTCCGCGAATGTATCGATGCGGCTGAATTCCAGGTTATTACCCGCAAAGAGTGCAGTGCCGGGAGCAACACGTGTGCCCGTCAATTCAGAGGTCGCGCCGAATAGGCTGTAGACGTTGCCGCGAGCTTCCCAGTCGTGGGCCAGCAATTCAGCCCCGAAGCCATACTGTTTGAACGTGGTCCCGGAAATCTCATCCTGATCGTAATAGACGTTGCCGCCCAGAACGGCATCCCACGCCGCCATGTAGTGTCGATAACCAGTACCTAAACTATATGCCACTCCGCCATCGTTCGAAAAAGTCAAACGGGTGTCGCCGAAGATCATTCCGTCTCCAATGTTCAGGTACGGAGACAACCCAACATTTGACACAGATTCCTTCCGGCCGACGGTATTGCCAGCGACGTGGCCACCTCGGAATTGCACGCCGATCCCTTGGCGATTGACATCCACGACGCCGCCCGCCGCCCCGGAAGGCGTTGTACCAATCGGCGTTCGACCGAACGTAAATGCACCGTCCTGAGCGGTCGCTGCGGCGGTGGGAATTACGATGGCTGCAAGTACCAGCACGCAGACGCGCAGACTGATGCCAGCCAATCTGAGCGCAGGGCGAATGCCGTCTGTCACGTTCGTCACGATGTCACCGCTCGCAAAGGGCGAGTGTGACAGTTGCAACTTGCGTCGAGAATCTTGAACGCTCGTCATGACGTTCCTCAAATAATTTCTGAGAGTGCGTTGGGACAACACACAATCCGCATTCATCCGGCGCCAGGCCGTCAATGTCAGCGGTTTGATCTGGAAGAGAAGGGGCAGTTGAGCTTGCCGGCACAGAAACAGTTCAGCGTGCCGGTTGACTTTGAAATATGCAGATTGGACGAACCGACTGCGCTTAGCGGAGGGTCCGCCCGTTGATAGACGCGGCGTTTGTAGCTCTGCCCGTAACACGCAGCAACACGGCTTCCGGGGACTTGGGATGCAAAAACTGCAGTGCCTCACGCACTTGGTACGTCGATCAGCGGAAAGAAGTTGTTGTGAGATTCCCCACGGCAGAATTCGCCAGACACGGCCCTGGCGATGTAGTCGCAAACCGGCAGAAATCGTGCATTTGGACACGACACCGCCTCCCTGCACGGTCTCGGTGAACTGAATCCCGCAGCTCACATCCGAATGCGACGTCCACCGGGGCGATGAACTCGCTGGGGAGCAACGTGGAAGAGTTGGCCAACGGCACACAGCAGGCAGCGGATTCCCTAAGCTCTGGGCGAATCCCCAGGAGGCTGTCCGGATACCTGAGAGAGTGAGCCGCGAGGCGCTAGCCGCGGGTGAAAACACTGCCAATTACCGGCGGCTAGTGCTGTGCCGCTCACAACGACAGACGTTGCCGGACAGCCTGCTAGCCGGACGGCACACGGCTCGCCAGAACTGTCCGGGCCGATCGGTGCGACAGGGAATATCGCGGGATGGCACCGCTATCGGAAACAAAGCGTTGCGACGACGGCCACGTGAAGCAGCACGGTCAACACCAGAATTGTGCGAAAAACGGGCTTCAGAGTCTTGTGTCGAAACCATTGTTGCCCTGCCACGGCACCTGGCCACCCGCCCGCAAAGGCCAACAAGTGCAGCTTTTTTTCGGAAATCCGATGCCCTTCACGCTCGGCTTTCCACTTGTCCCACCCATAGGCACAAAAGGCAGCCGGGCTCAGGATGCCGACCGCCAGACAATAGATTTGGACCCCAAGCTTTGCTTGGAACGAATCTGTAGTAAAACTGTAAATCAGCCACAACACGCAGCCAATGAACCAGCTCACGGCCAGTGTCAGCCAAACTTTTTTCATGCCGGGAAGTTTCATCGGAACGTGTTCCTTGATCATCTCTGCCTCGTCGAACCGCGACACTTATGCCCGTCATCGTAACCCGAAGCGTAAGCGAGGAAAAGAGTTACAGAATATTCCGGACACAGCTGCGACGATAAGAAATAGTGCCCGACAGTAAAAACACTGGTGATGCCCATGTCCCATAGGGCCCGCCGCGGGAGTAACATTCTGTAACAGAGAATCAGTTTCATATTCATGAAAACACTTCGTTACGTCATGATAATGTGACCAGTGAAACAGACCACCGATGTTCAAATGATGGATCCAACGCGACTGCGGCCCAACCAGGACCGGAAAATCCCTTCAAGAATGGGAATCTTCAAAGGTCCGCCGACGCTTCGGGACGCGTTTTGAGTTCTTATGATCGCTGACGGGTTTGCCAATCGCGGACTTGTCGCGCGCGCTCCCAAATCGGCGGCAATGTAGCCCACGTTGGCAGATTCGCCTCGATTTAGATTTGAGACCTGAAGATTTACGGCGACGCGGCGAATGGCCGTGTACACGCTCTACACCAAATAACGCCTCCATTTTGCGGAACTTCCCAATGCCACGCCCGGCCTGCCTGCGACGATTTCTCTGTCTTTTCCTCCTCTGCGCTGTGCTCAGCCCGGTTCCCACCTTTGCTCGTGACGAAGATGAGCCGGCCCCGCTGTTTGCTGTCGGCTCGAAACCGATGGTCGTCGTCACGGCAGCCAGTGCAAATCGTTTAAGAGATGAAGCGACCTACATGTTTGACGTCGCCGGTCTGCCGGAGGCCGTCGACAAAATATTGGGACTGCTCGACGAAAACGTGAACGGGCTCAAGGGGCTGGACTGGGATCGTCCCGCCGGCGTCATGATGTATCTGGAAAGCGTGTTTCCCCCGGCGTTCGAATTCGTTGCGTTCGTGCCTATTACCAGTCCCGAGGACTTTCGATCGATGATGGAGTTGGGGTCCGTCATCATGCGGCAGGAACCCGGGGAAGAAGGACGTTACGAACTCATTACCCCTCGACGCAACCTGCAGATCCGAATTGAAGGCGACTACGCTTTCATTCAGCTGCCCATGATGGATCCGGATCCCGCCTTCGAACGCGTCCTGCCCGATCCGGGTGCTCTGGTTTCTGCCTTGATCAGTCAGTTTGATGTGGCGGTCTCGCTTGACGTCGAGGCGATCCCCAAGGGGACACGGGACCTGGTTCTTAACATGCTGACGTCCACCATGTCGACTCAGATGCAGCAGCGTGATGACGAAGCGGAAAGCACTTATAAGATCCGCAAATCGTGGATGGAGGCAGACATCGACGGATTTAAGCTGTTCTTCGATGAGGTCCGACGGATTTCGTTCGGGCTGAACGTTATCAGCGAAGAGCGAGCTGCACATGTTGACATGCTGTTCGACGTCCGCGAAGGCACAAAGCTGCTTGAAGAGATATTTGCGTCTGCGACGAAAGCCAGCTACTTCACTCCGATTATCAGTGACTTATCGCCCGTCTCGTTGTCATGGTCAGGTGTCATGGCAGAACGTGATATAGAGCGATACGACGGCGTTCTGGAAGGCTTGAAGGGCGAGGTGGCCCGCGTTATTGAAGAAAACGATCTGGGATCGATCCCCGATGACGGTAGCCCCCTGTTTCACGCGATTTCTGCCCTGCAGCAGACGGTCAGCGAAGGACATCTGGACGCATTCGGTCAATTCTACCGGGACTCCAGCGACAAGCTGGTCGTCACCGGAGCACTTCGAGTGCAGGATGGCAATGCCATCGCTGCCGGTCTGCTGGACGTGCTGATGCGAATTCAGGGGCAGGATGATATCGGCCAAATCGAAACCGGCTTCCGAGAACATGCTGGTGTTAGTTTTCACCGGCTCGAATTCAAGAATCCCGATGCCGGAGCCATCGAACTGTTCGGCTCCAACCCGGGCATCACGTTTGGTGTCGGTGAGCGTTCGATCTGGGGATGTGTTGGTGGAGATGACTCGTTTGAAACGTTGACCGGCGTGATGGATGAACTTGTGGAAGCTTACGAAAACCCAACGGACCACCAGATGCCCGCATCGTTTCGACTAGTGCTGAAGGTCAATCAGTTGATCGAACTGGTGCAGGGTGCCGAAGCGGCCAACAAGAAAGATCGAGACCTGGAGGCCGAGGAAGAATTGAAATCTGTCGAGGATTCAGGCACCAAGGATTCGCCGAAGCCAGCAGGATTGTCTCAAGGCGACGGTGGTCGAGGTGGTCGGGACGCTGAAAGAGCGAAAAGACGTCAGCAGTTTCAGGAGCGTGAACAGCTATCGAATCAGCTGTTTCGTGAAGCTCTGGCAGAAGGCGATGACGAAATCCGCATCGAAGGACGACCAACGGAAAACGGCATGCGTATGCGAGTGCGACTGGGAGAAGGATTCATCTCCGGCCTCGGTCGTGTCATCGGTGTCCGCATGAACCTGGAGTAATTGCCGTCATACCAACACATCACGCACCACGTGACCGTGCACGTCGGTCAGCCGATAGTACCGCCCCTGGAAGCGGTACGTCAGCTGTTCGTGGTTGATTCCCAGTTGATTCAGAATCGTGGCATGCAGGTCATGAATGCTGACCGGGTTGTCCACAACGTTGTAGCTGTAATCGTCGGTCTGGCCGTAGCTCATGCCACCCTTGATTCCACCACCCGCCATCCAGACCGTGAAACACCGCGGATGATGGTCACGGCCGTAGCTTTTGGCCGTCATTTCTCCCTGGCAATAGACCGTGCGACCGAATTCACCGCCCCAGACAATCAGCGTCTCGTCCAGCAACCCTCGTTGTTTCAGGTCGGTGATCAATGCCGCCGACGCTTGATCAGTCTCCCTGCACCTGGCTCTCATTTGCGCCGGCAATCCGCCGTGCGCATCCCAGCCACGGTGAAACAGCTGCACAAACCGCACGCCTCGCTCTGACAGCCGACGAGCCATCAGCACATTGTAGGCGTAGGTCCCTGGTTTCTTTGCGTCTTCGCCGTACAGATCGAATGTCGACTGCGGTTCATCGTTGACGTTTGTCAATTCCGGTACGGACGTCTGCATCCGATACGCCATCTCATACTGAGCGATCCGAGTCTGAATTTCCGGATCCTGCACTTCCTCGAATCGCTTCTGGTTGAGGTCGCGAATCTGGTCCAGTGTCCGCCGCCGCAGCGCGTCGGTGACTCCAGCGGGATTGTTCAGATACAGCACCGGGCTGGACCCTGCTCGAAACAGCACGCCCTGATGTTTCGACGGCAAAAAACCGGCGCCCCACAAACGGTCGTACAGTGGCTGCCCGCCCTTATTGGATGTCATCGCCACAAACGTGGGCAGGTTTTCGTTTTCATTGCCCAGTCCATAACTCAACCATGCACCGATACTGGGGCGACCTGCGATCTGAAAACCCGTCTGAAAAAAAGTGATCGCCGGGTCATGGTTGATGGCGTCGGTGTGAACCGAATTGATAAAGCAGACTTCGTTCGCAACTTCTTTCAGATGCGGCATCAATTCTGTGTTCAACCACGCTCCGCCTTCGCCCACTCGCTCGAATTTAAAAACGGATCTGGCAACAGGAAACGACGTCTGCCCCGCCGTCATGCCCGTCAATCGTTGCCCATTGAAAATGGATTCGGGGACTTCCTGTTTGTGTACGTCGTCCAGGTGGGGCTTGTGATCGAACAGATCCAGCTGAGGCGGACCGCCCGACTGAAACAAATAGATGACTCGCTTCGCCCGCACCGGCAGACTGGGTTCAGCACTGTTGCTTCCTTTTGCCCCCGACTCACTGGACAGTAATGTGGCCAGAGAAGCCATGCCCAGCCCGGCGCGACCGGTCTGGCCAAAAAAGTACCGCCGCGTCTGCAGTCGCTGAGCTTCCAACACGGATTGGGCCACATCAACCGGTGAAGTCATAAGAAAACGTCCTTCGACCTGAAATTAACGCCAACCATAATAACAGATGTAGCGCCTCATACGTACTGGTTTTGTGCAGACATCACCTTCAGTAAAACACGCGGAAAAAACTCGTTTAACCGCCTGGGCAACGTCCCGCGCGTAACAGCACCGGGACCGCCCCCGCCTTCACTGTCACATCCGACGCGTCTTCTGTAAAAAGGGAGGATTCGATCTTCTGACCAGGTCCTCACTCGAGATTCCGATGCTCCGACCTTTACTGCTGTGCACACTATGTTTCACGCCATTGGGCGCTGCCGAACCCACGGAAATCATCCGACTGTGGCCCTCCACGCCGCCTGGTCCGGACCGCGAGGTCGGCGAAGAGGCCGATGTCACCAAACCGGAAGATCGCTTGATTGCCGGGCGACGGATCATCAAGCTGGCAAACGTGGCCACGCCGGAAGCTCACGTATTTCAGCCGGCTGAGAATCAACGCAACGGATCGGCGGTTGTGATCTGTCCCGGCGGAGGCTACCACATTCTGGCGTGGGATCTGGAAGGCACTGAAGTCGCTGAGTGGTGCAATTCCATCGGCGTCACAGCGATTGTGCTGAAGTATCGCGTGCCCACGAACACAGTCGATCCCAGGTGGCTGCTACCTGTTCAGGACGCTCAACGAACGCTAAGTCTTGTGCGCAGTCGAGCCAAAGAATGGGGCCTTGCCCCGGACCGCATTGGCATTCTCGGGTTTTCCGCCGGTGGCGACACGGCTGCCCGCGCAGCCCTGGCAACGAAGCGGCATTACGAATCTGTCGACGACACAGACCAGGCATCCTGCCGCCCGGATGCCGCCATGCTCATCTATCCCGGCTATCTGGCCAACAAAGAAAACACTGCGCTGGCCGCGGATCTCGTGGTCACCAAAGACGCGCCGCCCATGTTTCTGGTACATGCCTTTAACGACCGCGTGCCCATGGAAAGCAGCCTGTTCATGTCTTTGGCATTGAAGAAATCCGGAGTGCCGGCCGAGCTGCATGTGTTCGACACCGGCGGCCATGGCTACGGTCTGCGTCCGGTGGAAGGTCACCCGGTGACAAATTGGCCCCAGTTGTGCGAAGTCTGGTTGGGACGCAATGGTTGGCTGAAGTAGCCAAACATCGTCGTGAGCCCAGGAAATGGCAGATGCCGTCAGCTTCGAACACGGCTTGTGACGACATACACATTTCCAGCGTCGATTAGCGGCGAAGAAAACGACTCACAACAACGGTTTGAAGAAACTCAACTTTAATGGCAAGTGTCAGAAAACTGACGGCTGCAGTGATTGGCACGGGCTTCATCGGACCTGTCCACGTGGAAGGACTGCAGCGCGCGGGTGTGACGGTCTCCGGAATCCTGGGTTCTACCGCAGAGAAATCGCGACTGGCCGCTGAGCAACTTGGTCTGGAAAACGGTTATGCGTCGCTTGACGAACTGCTGGCGGATGACGATGTCGATGTTGTTCACATCACGTCACCCAATCGGCATCACTTCGAACAAACATCGCGAACCTTGCAGGCTGGTAAGCACGTGCTGTGCGAAAAACCTCTGGCGATGAATTCGCGAGAATCTGCCAAATTGCTCAGGATCGCCGGCGAATCGGGTAAAGTCGCGGGCGTCAACTACAACATTCGCTACTACCCGCTGTGCCTGGAAGCGGCCGATAAAGTTCGTCGAGGCGAAGTGGGTGAGTTGTTTCACGTGTCGGGCTGCTACGTACAGGACTGGCTGTTTCATGAAACGGATTTCAACTGGCGAGTTGTCGCGGAAGATGGCGGCGAACTCAGAGCTGTCGCCGATATCGGGACTCACTGGCTGGACCTCGTGCAGTTCATCACCGACCGAAAGGTGACCGCTGTCTGCGCAGATTTGCAGACGGTGTACCCCACACGCCAACGCCCGGTGGGAGGTGCGGAAACCTTCAGCGGCAAGACGAACACGCCACAACAGACTGCCCCGGTTGATGTGACGACGGAAGATTCCGGGGCTGTGATGTTGAAGTTCCAGGGGGGCGGTCGCGGAGTGATGTCCGTGTCTCAGGTCACGGCCGGCCGCAAGAACTGTCTGCGATTTGAATTGGCCGGTTCAAAACGTGCCCTCGAATGGTGCAGCGAACGTCCAAATGAAATGTGGATCGGCCAGCGCGATCAACCCAACGAAACGCTGCTCCGTGATCCCGCCCTGATGGGCGATCGAGCCAATCGCCACGCAGATTACCCAGGCGGGCACAATCAGGGATTTCCGGACACGTTTAAGCAACTGTTTCGCGATTTCTACGGATACATTGCTGCGGGGGACTTCACAGCCGATCGAACGTTCCCAACATTCGCAGACGGCCACCGCGAAATTCTTCTGTGCGAAGCGATTCTGCAGAGTCATCGTGAACAGAAGTGGGTGGAAGTGAATGATCAGAATTAAAGTAGTTTACAAATTGACGGAACCGGTTCGGGCTCGTGGGGGCAGCCGATCTGCCATTAACACACGTCAACCGCGGCCATAAATCAGCGAATTTCGCTGTAGGCCGGCGCCAGTAGCAAGCTGATCGAACAACCCCATCCGTGCCGGTCGAATTAGACACGGTTTTGTCCGGCCGACATTGCTTAACGGTTCAGAAAGAACAAACAATGCAACTTGGATTCGTCACCGCCATTCTCCCGGAACTCAGTTTCGAAGAAGTCC
>JAPYTO010000086.1 GCA_029941865.1 Fuerstiella sp.
CCCTCCTGGTGTGCCTGGTTCCTTCTGCGTCTGGAGACTTCTTAGATATGACTGATGCAACGAATTCAGCGGGCGACGGTGCTGCTGCAGAAAATCCCTATGACTCACCAGGGCAAGGCGCTGAAGGAAACGTCGGCGCCGGTGGCACCGTCATGCTGCGGCTGAACATCATGATGTTCCTGCAGTTCTTTGCATGGGGCAGTTGGTTTGCGACGCTGGCAGCGGCGCTGGATACCGCAGGGTTGGGAGCCATTATTGGAGACGCCTATGCGAGCGCCCCCATTGCAGCCATCATAGCGCCGCTGTTTCTCGGTCTGGTTGCAGACCGGTTCTTTGCGTCAGAGAAAGTCATGGGAGCTTTGATGCTGTTGGGCGGCGTACTTCTTCTTGCTGTCCCTGGCGTCGCGGCAGCCGGACCGGGGAACGAGAACGTGATTGTGTGGCTGATTCTGGCACATCTGATGTGTTACATGCCTACCCTGGGACTTGGGAACACGATCGCGTTTACACATATCACAAGCCAGGAACACTTTCCAAAAGTTCGCGTGTGGGGCACGATCGGGTGGATCGCTGCGGGACTTTTGGTTGGCTATATGGGCTGGTCGAACAGTTTCAATATCTTCTGGTTGGGGGCGGGGAGTTCTATTTTGCTGGGAGTATTCTGCTTCATGTTGCCGAATACTCCTCCGCCACTGAAGGGCAAGCCCATGGACCTGCGTTCTCTGTTCATGGTTGATGCCTTCAAGCTACTGGGCGATATTAACTTTCTGGTGTTCGCTGCATGCTCAACTCTGATCTGCGTCCCGCTTGCGTACTATTACGGTATGACTTCAACATTTCTGAACCAAACCGGATTTTCACAATCGGCCGCGACAATGACGATCGGACAGATGTCCGAAATCTTCTTCATGCTTTTGATCCCGTTCTTCTTCCGACACCTCGGTCTGAAGATCATGATTCTTGTCGGCATGGGCTGTTGGGTTGTCCGCTACGCGCTGTTTGCTTTTGGAGCGCCGGATCAGGTCACATGGATGCTGCTGCTGGCCGTTGCCCTGCATGGAATCTGCTATGACTTCTTCTTCGTAACAGGTTTCATGTACACCGATCAAAAGGCTCCCATCGCAATCCGTGGCCAGGCTCAGGGTTTATTGGTGTTTCTGACTCAGGGCGTCGGCATGTTCTTCGGCTACAAAATTATGGCCGCAGGTGAATTTCTGGGCATCGATCTGGGCTGGACCATCGGTGAATACGGACAGCAGGTGACAAAATCAGAAGAGTACGTGACCGCGTTGAAGGCGGCTCGCGGCGAGGAGGTCTCGGTTAGCTTTCTGGAAACGTTTATGCAAATGTTCTCACGAAACCTGCCCGAAGGACTCGACCAGCAGATCCTGGGCGAGACGATGGTTCAATGGAAAAACTTCTGGCTCTTTCCATCCATCATGGCCGCTATCATCATGGTCGTCTTTGCGATTACGTTCTGGGACAAAGCAAAGACAACGGACGAAACTGAAGCAACTGATTAGTCGGACAGCGCCGGTGATTACGAAAAAGAGCTTTGCGATTCTCCGTTCCGAATGCGAGTCTCTGGGATTCTCGATCCCAAACTCCGGTTTGGGACCGCATGTTTTCGAAGCTCTGCTTCCCCGTGTGTGACCGACAATGTCGTGTACTTCGGCAAAGCGGAACTTCGAGGATAGGAGTTCCAGGGCCGGAGCCTGGAAGCAAGACGCAGAATTGCAGTTGATCGCTTCAGTAACTTTGGGAGCGTGGCGGTGCCGCGTTGAGATCATGTCATGAGCGACAGCACTTCATCTTCACCGGCTCAGGAACGCGGTGTTGCTTTTCTGTACATGGCGGCCGCGTTTGTGATCGTGGTGGCGGGGTTGCGGGCGGCAGAGTCGATTCTGAATCCGCTTCTGCTGGCCGTCTTTCTGTCCGTCATTACGGCGCCTGCTTACTTCGGATTGATCAAACGAAATATTGCCGACTGGCTGGCTCTGCTGATTGTCATCGGCGTGTTGTCGGCCGCTCTGATCGGTGTGGTGTTCTTTGTCACGGGTTCAATCGCCAGCTTCACGTCCGAACAACAGCAGAATCACTATCGAGACAAAATTCTGGAAAAAAGTGTCGTGTTCGATCGCTGGTTGTCCAGCCTGATCGACTTCGATGAAACTCCTGCGTCGACAGACGATGCGTCGGACGATGCTGTTCCGTCCGAGGAAGCCGAGCAAGCGCCGAATACCGAAGACGATCCGATACTCGCTGCAGACGTCGGTACACCGCTGAAGACAACGGCTTCCGCCGGCGATCCGAATGGCATCGACACTGCACCGGCCACGGAATCTGACAACGTTCAGTCGGCACAGACGGACGATGAATCGCCGGAACTGCTGCTGGCTGACGACGACGCTTCCGATATTTCGTCAACGCCTGTCAAGCCGCGGAAAAGTCTGGGCGAATTTCTGTATTCACAATTCGATCCAGGCATGGCGCTTTCCTGGGCGGCCACCCTCGTCGGCAGCATCGGCAAGGTTCTCAGCAATGTGTTTCTGATCCTGTTGACTGTCGTCTTCATTCTGCTGGAGGTTGGGACTTTCAATGCCAAGATGAAGCACGCTTTTGTGCGCACCGAAGAGACGAAGAAACGGGCTGATCAGATCGTCGAAAGTATCCAGCATTACATTGTGATCAAAACCTGGATCAGTCTGGCGACCGGCATTCTGGTGACACTCTGGCTGATTCCACTAAAAGTGCCTCACCCGGGACTGTGGGGACTGCTGGCCTTTTTCTTCAACTACATCCCCAATGTTGGATCGATACTGGCTGCGATTCCGGCCGTTCTGATCGCTTCGCTGGAATCAACATTCCTTGTGGGTGGTGCCGTGGCTGTTGGATTCGCGATTATCAACGTCGCCATCGGCAATTTTATTGAGCCACGCGTGTTGGGCAAAGGACTGGGGCTGTCGCCGCTGATCGTCTTCTTTTCGTTAATCTTCTGGGGCTGGGTACTTGGCCCGATTGGCATGCTGCTGTCTGTGCCGCTGACCATGACCGCCCGCATCGCGCTGGATGGCTTCGAGGACACTCGGTGGCTGGCCACTTTGATGGGTAACGCGAGTTCCTGAGACGCCACCCGTTCCCGGAAGTTACTCGCGTCCGAACAGCACGCAGATACAGGACGGAGCGTGAACATTGCTGCGGTTGTAGGTCAGTTCGCCGTTGTCAGGATTCACTTCAAACGACGCCAGCGTATGGGAGTCCTGCCCGGCTGCCAGTAACCACTTCCCGGACGGATCAATGTTGAAGTTTCTCGGCGTCGCACCACGGACGAATTCTCGCTCAATAAACGTCAGTTCGCCCGTGTGTCCGTCGACCTTGAACGCCGTAATCGTGTCGTGGCCTCGATTTGCTGCGTAGACAAACTGACCTGAGGGATGGACGCGGATCTCGGAGCAACTTTTGAATTTTTCTTTGGCCAACGCCGCTTTCGGCACTGTTTCGATCGTCTGTTTTGCGGTCATGGTGCCGGCATCCGCGTCGTAGTCGAAGACCGTGACGCTCAGGTCCAGTTCATGCAGCACGTAGATCCACTTTCCGTTGTTGTGAAATTTCATGTGGCGAGGACCACCACCGGGAGCAATTTTTCCGGCTGAGTGTGGTTCGATTCTTGAGGCCGCCGCATCGACTTTGTAAATCAGCACCTTGTCGAGCCCCAAATCCGGCACAAAAGCAAATTTGTTGTCGGGAGAAAACCCGGTCCAGTGAGCGTGTGATTTGGTTTGCCGCCCGGGGACGGCGTTGGAAGCGCCTTCGTGTTTGATCAGCTGTGTGCGGGCCTGCAGTGAACCATCGTCATTCAGCGAAAAGACACCGGTGGATCCGCCGCCGTATTGAGCCGTCAGAACTGTTTTTCCGGTGGCATCAACAGACACATGAGCCGCACCGCCGTCACCGATTTCGATCGCATTCAGAAACTTCAGCGCTGCGTTGTTCAAGGTGCCGTCAATCGCGTACGCGGCTACCGATGGCTTTCCGTCGACGCCGCCCACAGCATACAGCACCGACAGCGAAGGATGCATCGCCAGGAATCCGGGGCCCGAAATTTCCGCCACCAGTGTCGGGTCGGAGAGCTTGCCGTTGGAGGTGTTCAACGTGCAGTGATAGATACCCTGACTGGGCCTGCGACTGCTTGTCCCCAGCCACACATCAATCAAATCGCCCCGTTGATTGACTGAGTTCGCCATCGGCTCTGCGCCCTTCGTTTCAGAAACAGTACTCAGAAATGCCGCCCAAAACGCCAACACGCAGATTCGAAGTGCCACAGCTCGTCTCCCGTTGAGAATACCCAAACATAGCCTCACCATCATGGCGAATCAGACGCACTCTGAACAGCGACCGAACCACACAACGGGCCGCAGGCGGTTTATCCGATTTGGTTCAGTTTTTACTCTCACTCCGGGGGAGTCGAGCCTCAGCGAGGAGACGGCGGCCGCGCTGGAACCTCCCCTCGCTGAGGCTCGACCCTCCTTGAAAGGGAGGGTGCAGGAAAACGGTACGATCTTCGATTGTGGAGCGACGCCGTTTCGGCAACCGAAATGAACGTTGAAAAATATGAGCTCTCTCGGCTGACCGTCACGGCAATTCATCGATGCAGATCAGCCGTTTAAGCCCACGATGATACAGTCGACCGCCCGCATAGCTGAGCGAACTGAGACTCCATGTCTGGCCGGCCGGACCGAGATCGTTGACCGCAACAAGGGCGGCTGCATCAAGCAGTTCGGCACTCGTATCGATGACGTACACGGTACCCAGCATGGTTGAAAAGTAGACCAGGTGATTCACTGCGATGGGGCTGGCCGCTGTCACGTGGCCCCAGCCGTCACCTTTGGCACGGCGGTCGGCGGCCGTGTCAATGCCTCGTGAGTTCTTTGTGTCGGCGGGGATGTGGTGCTCCCACAACAACTTCTCACCACCGTCCCGCGAACGCACGGCCTGAATCGGAACCTGCAGGTACTCCACCTTTCCGGTCTCCACGTTCGCTCGACCGATCATGTGCTCTTCATGAGTCATGAACAGACAATGTTTTCCGACAACGATGTTGGTCTGATTGGTGGGGTAACTTTTCGGCCGCTTGCCCGATGGTGCGAATCTTGCGTCCGATTTCAGGGTGTACTTTCCACTCGCTGCGTCCCACGTTCGTACGTCAACGTTGTGGGACAGTGAAATCGTTTTCTCAATCTCACCGGATTCGATGTCCAGCAGCACCAGCGCGCCGGTGTCGAAGCAGTACGCAAAACGGTCGTCAAAGTTCGTCACAAAAAACGCCATGCCGCTGGTGATATCTCGCCGCCACAGTGTTTTTCCGGCCGACGCGGGGTCAAGACTCGTCAGCGAGAATCCATAGGGTTCCTCGGGAGGCCGATGGCCTCCACCGCGTCCATGAAACATGACGGGCCTGCCGCCAGCCCTGCCGTACGTCGGCGTGTTGTGAATACTGGTGCCGTCTGCGGCGACCCACTTTGGCTGCCCGGTCGACTTGTCCCACGCGCGAACAAACGTCCACGGCCAGCCGCCGGAATCACTTTCCCGCTTGCCTTTCTTAGCCAGCATTGGTCTGCGTGCGGGGTCGCCTTCGTCGCGCATGGCGACATACATCAGCCAGTCGCCGTACAGCATGGGTTCGCAGTTTTTTGCGTTGTGTCTGGTTCTCGCTTCGAATTCCCGCGACCAGACCCGCTTGCCGTCCACAGTACAGCAGACGATCAGACCACCCGCGTTGACGAACCACACGTGCTGTCCGTCGGTCACAGGGGTTGGTGAAGTGTTATCGGAAAATAGCCCCGAATGCGGCATCGGCTTTTTCCCCGACAGCTGGATCTGCCACAGTTTTTTTCCGGTTGTCGCGTCAATGCACAGTCCAATAATGTCAGTCCCGACAGCGTGCTCGACGGTCGTACCAACGGGCAATGGTTTGTTGATCGTCAGAAACAGGCGGTCGCCAGCTACTGCAATTCCACTCTGCCCGCCCTCTTCCAGAGTCGCTGCCCACAGAATGTTCTGCCCCGTGCTGCCACTCCAGTCCGTCGGCGCACGATCCTCGGTCACGGTCGTCCACGACCCGTTCGGTCCGGCCGCCTGCGGCCACGTCTCCTGCGCAGGTAGCGCTGACGCCGAAGTGCAAACAATGGTCAGCAAGAGAATATGAAGTGATTTCACAACGATCGATCGCCTGAAGTTGTTGATTCCAACGAAGCAGATTCGCAGCATAGAGTCCATTCGGCGAAACCCCCAGCGCTAACGCGTGTCATCAGCGATGATTCCTGGAGTAGGTGTCGCAGAGTCGCCGGCACATAGCCGTGTGCAGCCGCAATCGTGCAATGGGCAAAAGCTTCATGGTCACGCGAAATTGGGCATGTCGGCGGTGCTCGGTAACCGCGGAGACTTATCCGGTATTGTCGTTGCCATGCTGGAAACGGTGGATAATCGACTCGGCCACGCTAAAATCGCTCCATCACGTCGTCGACATCACAGTCGTCTCGTGAATGAAAAACAGATCCCTTGCCAAACGTAGACAGCATGAATCGCCAAACAAATCCTCAGACGAAGCAGCAGATCGTCGATACCTACTTTATGGAACACCGCGCCAAATTGGTGGATATTGCCGCATACCTGGACCGTGTTGATCGCGGTCACGGGGACGATGCGGCGGATTTTCGTGACGTTGCATTTCGGCGTGCTGTTGAGATTCTGCTGGACGGTCAACCGCAGCGGGCCGGCCGGATTCTGAACTTGCTCAGTGACCACAGCACAAAGTTGCCTCAGTCAGCCGACGGAATGAAGGGTGCCCTGGGTGCCGTTTCGCTGACGGATGGGGGTGCCGCGTGAAGTATATTGACCCACACATTCACATGGTGTCTCGCACCACCGACGACTATCAACGGATGGCGCAGGCGGGGTGCATCGCCGTTACGGAACCGGCTTTCTGGGCAGGATTTGATCGCTCGTCAGCGCAGGGTTTTTATGACTATTTTCGGCAGCTGACGGAGTACGAACCGAAACGGGCGGCTCAGTTTGGCATCCAGCATTTTACGTGGCTGTGCATTAATCCAAAGGAGGCAGACGATCCGGGGTTCGCTCGCGAAGTGGTTTCGATGATTCCGGACTTTCTGAACAGCAAGGGCGAACTGTGCGGCGGCAATGTTCTGGGAATCGGCGAGATCGGTCTCAACAAAAACACGAAGAATGAGCTGATCATTCTGGAAGAACAGATCGCTCTGGCGGAGACGTTTAACCAGCTGGTGCTGGTGCATACGCCTCACCTGGAGGACAAACTCAAGGGCACGCGACTGATCATGGATGCGCTGTCAGCCAGCACGATCGATCCCGGACGAATTCTGATTGACCACGTTGAAGAGCATACGGTGTCCGAGGTTCTGGACCGCGGATTCTGGGCGGGGATGACTTTGTATCCGGACACGAAGGTCACGCCTCAGCGTGCGGCGGACATCATCGAAATGTACGGCGACGAACGGATCTGGATGAACTCGGCCGGAGACTGGGGCTGCAGTGATCCGCTGGCCGTCCCGAAAGCAAGGCTGGAAATGAGGCGGCGGGGGCATGCTGTGACGACCGTTGACAAGGTGACGTTCGACAATCCGCAGCAGTTCCTCAGCCAGTCTCCCAACTTCTCGTTGAGCTGAAACTGCGTCCTGCGGCTGTTGAACATCAATACTGAAATCGCGTTGCGTGGGATGCGAAGTCCAGTGCTGTGGGCAGTCGTAAGTTGTCCGAATTCGAATTCGTTTCGGAGCGGGACTTCCGCGGTTGCGGGGCCATGATCGGCGCACGGCCGGATGACGGCTCGTGCGGAATTCTCAACGACCGCTCGTATGTCGCAGACGGCGTTGCTTCACGGATAGTTTGGTTCGGCGAGCCCTCGACTGTGTGTGATGCCACTCGGGACGGAGGCCGGGGCTGGTAGGTCGATCGCCCCGAAGCAGTTCGGAACCGCGGCAATCGTCCGTTCTGCCGGGAAATCTCATGAGATCTACGAGAGAGTCGTGGACCGTTGGTCGGCTCAAGGAATCGCGGCCTGTGGAAGCCGGACTGACCGTCTGACGTCGGCAGTGCGTCTTGTGAGTTCGTCACGGTCACCAGAACCTGTGCGTCCCTTAGAATATGTCGCAGGTGAGTGTCTAGTCGTTTCTGGATTTCGTCGAGTGACTGTTCGGCGACATGAACCTTGCCGTACGCGGGACCCAGATTGAGGTAGCCATCTGCACCGATGACATAAATACCGTTGATCTGCCTGAACTGCTGCGACATGGCGGGCTGCATACGCCTGGTCGGAATCTCGCTATTGAGCTGAACGACCAGAGATTCCCCGGGGTGGACGCGTTCCGACGAAGGCCAATTGTCGGGAGTCGCTTCGGTCAGCACAGCGACAGGTCGTTCCACGCGATATTCCGGACGGGAGGAATTCCGCAGTGCATGGGGTACGTTATCGAACGCACTTATTCCCCCTGGGATAGCATTCTGCGGCGTGCCATATCTGTCTGTGTCGCACGTGTCGGTACGCCGGCCAGGGCCGCAGGCATTATCGCAATTTGTGGGACCACACGAAACGTAGTGTTCGCCGGTCGTTGCGCAACCGCTGAGAACAAGTAGCGCCAGCAGTGTCGCGCAGGCGGCCGTGGTGCTGCGAGGACTGCTGAAATTGAGGCTTACAGCCGACATGTTCCCCCTCCGTGGAGAATTCGTTCAGTCACCGATGATCGATATTGTTTGGTTGTAACGTCCCCAAACTGATGAGAAACCGTTCTCGCCAGGTGTCCTGAGAAAAGGTGGTGGGGATCCCACATTTCACTTTCATCATCGGACGGTTATCATTGTGGCGATGCTCGTTTCCTTTGAAGACACCGGTACGGCCGGGTGTTCGTGACACGGTCGTTACACCTGTTCCGATTGTGCGGGCACGCATCATGTGGAATCTCGCTTAAAACATGCACCGCGGCGTCCGACGGCACTTCATCCACGCACGATATTTCCGGTGAGAGAACTGAGGCCTGAGATCATGCGAGATCGACTGTTTCGGCAATCAACGCCACGACTGCTGATTGTTGTCCTCCTGCTGACACCGGGAGTGTCGGCTGTGTCCGTGCCGGAAGAATCGCCCGACGGCCGATCAAAGCGAGCGCAGGATCTCAAACCGTTCAATTCGCTGATCGGTGAATGGCGTGGTGTCGGGCAGTTGCAGCGTGGGTCTCGAAAAGGAGCGTGGACCGAAAAAGTCGTCTGCGAATGGCAATTCACCGATGCAGAAACATCCGTCGTTCTGAAGTCCGCCGACAGCAAGCGGTTTGAACAGCTGCGGCTGACATGGGATCAAAAGAATCAACAGTTGGTCCTGAACAGGAAAACGAAGGAAGGTGACCACGAGTATCGCGGACCAGCGCCCAAAGACTGGCCCGGAGCCGTTCGACTGGTGACGATTCGTGACGACGATGGTGCTGCTTATCGTTGCACGATTCAGCAGTTAAGCGATATTCGCGCGACTCTGCTGTTTGAGAAACAAACTTCGCCCACGGGCAGCTTTCGCCGCGTTTTCGGTATTGGGTACACTCGGGGCGGTGCAAAGCTGGCACAGTCAGGCGCCGGTCAACGCAAGTGTATTGTCACCGGTGGCCTCGGCACGATTCCCGTCAGTTTTCAGGGGAAGACCTACTACGTGTGCTGTCAGGGTTGTGTTCAGGCCTTCAACGAGGCTCCGGAAGCCATTATCGCCGACTATCGCGCCTCACTGAAGAAACCGTAAATCCGGTCGACGGCATCCACCTGACGCCCCCGATTGACCGCCAGGAACCCGTTGGACGACCGAACGTTCCACCGTTTTTGAGAGGAACAGCTCCAAGTCCCGGCAGAGTCTGCAATTGCGTTGAATTCCCGCTGATTCGTCGGTAGTTTCCGTTCGTCCTGTCGTTCACTGTCTCTGGGAACGTTCCGCAGAACGCCCGCTTCCTACCCCAAAGCCACTATTTGTCGCAGATCGGTCGTCCCTGACTGCGAATCATCGCATGCTGTTTCGCCAGTTGGGCCACATCACATCCCGGCACCCGTCCTATGTCATTGGCATCTGGATCGTATTGCTTATTGCAACGTTCCTAAAGGCGCCGACGTGGGAGAGTGTGGTTGAGAATGGTGAATTCGCGTTTCTGCCGCGAGACTCGCCCAGTGTAATCGCCGAAGAATTATTCCGCGAAACCTTTCCCGACCACAGCGTTTCCAGCAGCGTCGTTCTGGTGCTGCGGAGAGAAGCGCGGCGTGAAGGGCTGCTGGATGAGGACTACGAATTCATCCGCCAGGTGGTCGTTCCTGGTCTGCGGAAGGCCATTGGTTTTTCGGAGGGGCAGGACGAACATGAAGAAGATTCGGCAGCGGCCGATCAGTCCCTTGTCCGAAAACTGAGTTGGCGCGAAACACTACATATTGGTCGGCTGTATGACAGCCCGGACGGAAAAGCTTCGATCGTCGTGTTGGAACTCAAGACTGAGTTTCTTGATCAGGGCAACGCGGAATTGATCACAAAGGTGGAGCGGTTTTTGCGGGAGCGGCGTCATGTCCCAACCAGCAAAACTCCCTCCAGCGACCCAACGCGCATGTCGATTCCGCAGGGTCTGGACATCGCGTTCAGCGGCACGGCTACCTTTGGACGGGATATCATTCGCGAAGCGAAAAACAGCGCAGAATCCACCGAAACGTGGACCGTTATTCTGGTCATATTTCTGCTGTTGATCATGTACCGAGCTCCCCTGCTGGCCGTCATCCCGTTGCTGACCGTGGCTGTGGCGGGGACGGTGTCGATTAAGTTACTGTCAATCGCCGCTGAACATAACTGGGTCCGACTGTTCAATGGAATCGAAGCGTACGTAACCGTTTTGGTTTATGGTGCCGGCGTCGACTATTGCCTGTTTCTGATTGCTCGCTACCGCGAGGAACTGGAAGCCGGGGCAGAAATTGAGGACGCGATCAAGGTCGCATTATCGCGAGTTGGTTCGGCCCTGGCGGCCAGCGCCGGCACAACGATGTGCGGCATCGGCATGATGTGGTTTGCCGAATTCGGCAAATTTCAACAGGCGGGCATCGCGATCGCCTTCGGCCTGTTGATGACTCTGTGTGCGGCACTCACGCTGACACCGGCGATCCTGCGACTCTCCGGTCGGTGGGCTTTCTGGCCCAGTGTTCCTGCGCAACGACCGGCGACCGGGGCTGGCTGGGTGGCGCGGCCGGACAAGTTTTCTCGCCTGCTGGCCATAGGCTGGAAACGCATCGGCAGACTCCACCTGCGGCGACCGTGGATGATGTGGTCGTGCAGCATCCTGGGCATGCTTCCGTTTTCGATTCTGGGCCTCGTATTCTTCGGACACCTGAGTTACGGACTGATCTCTGAACTGCCCGACACGGCTCCCTGCGTTCAGGGCGCAGCTGCACTGCAGGCACACTTTCCGGCCGGCGAAGTCGCCCCCGTGCGGGCCCTCGTCGACCTGCCAGGCCGCGACTTTGCTAAACGCGATTTGCGACCGCCGCAGGACGTCGTGGACTTCACCGAAAATATTCTCGCTCACGGTGACGAGCTGGGCATCCAGGCCATCAGATCGCTGGCGGATCCCACAGGCGGGCGCGATATCGGTCGCACGCTGGCTCAGGCCGTCCGTATGCGTGCGACCAAAGACTTCGCGACGAAGGATTATCCGTCAATTACTCGTCTGGATCTGATTTCTGCCCACGACCCGTTTACTCGATCCAGCATCCAGGAGTTTCACAAGGTGCGGGAGGAGATCCCCAAACTGCTGCCGGAAGACATGGCCGGCGCGACGATCCACCTGGCCGGAGAAACCGCCAATCTCAGTGACCTGAAGGATGTGACGGACCGCGATCAGGTGCGCGTCAACGGCCTGGTGACACTGGTGGTGTTTATAATTCTGTGGATCCTGCTGAAGAAACCTGGTATCTGCGCCTACCTGATGTTTACGGTGCTGTTCAGTTATCTGGCCACGTTGGGCTGCACGTTCATATTCTTCTGGGCACTGGATCCGTCCGGCTTTTCCGGCCTGGACTGGAAGGTGCCGATGTTCCTGTTCACGATCCTGATTGCCGTTGGCGAAGACTACAACATCTTTTTGCTGACCAGGATTGAAGAGGAGCGGCTGGTGCACGGACCGGTGGAAGGCATCACCGTCGCTCTCGATCGCACGGGCAGTATTATCAGCAGTTGCGGCATCATCATGGCCGGAACCTTCTCGTCGCTGATGGCCGGCAGCCTCGTCGGCATGGACCAGCTGGGATTTGCTCTGGCACTGGGAGTGCTGTTCGACACCTTCCTGATCCGCCCGATCATGGTGCCATCGTTCCTGATTCTGCTGGCTCAGGGAAAACTGGGCATCTTCAGTCGGTGGGCGGGATACGCACCTGAGGAGCCCAGTGCGGATTCCACAGGATCCACTGAAACCGCCGTGTAGAGTCCCCGACCGAGAGTTCCACGGTGTTCCCGGTCTTCGGCCTTCATCGTACCACACAAGTCGCGTAGGCGAGGACCTGTTGTCCTGGCGCGACTGTCATCGTCAGGACAGGTCCTGACCTACCTACCTGGCTGGCTGGCTTGGAATACGGTCCGCTCACCAGCCAGAACGGTTCACGAGAATAAGTAGACTGGTGCATGCGGCCGCGCAGAAAAATTGCCGGATGTGACACGCATGAAAACTCGCGCAGAGGCGCAAAGGCGCGGAGAAAATAAGTTCTTGTTCTCTGCGTCTTTGCGCCTCTGCGCGAGAATCCGGTCGTTTCGTCTCAAGCAATTCTTAAGACGCGGCCGGATCCTTGCCGTCCTTCCACGGGCCACCGAGTTTCATGTAGTCGGGCTCTTCCAAAAGACTGCCGTGGTCACCGGCCTTCCAGCCAGCGATGTGATTTGGCTTGCCTCGGTCTTTGGAACGAGCCTCCCATTGGTCCGCCCATGACGAATTGCCGTCGCCGATCGTGTGGGTGTCCCCGTCAAAGTGGAAGACTTTGCCCTCTCGGTAACTGCGTGCCCCCAGAATCACAGTTGTGATCGCAGCCGCACCCAGCTCGGGGTCGTTGTTGCACATGCTCGGATCATTGGCCACCATCGCTTCAATCCAGTTCTTGAAGTGAGCATACGTGGTGTCGTCCACACCTTCCGTGGCGATTCGTTCTTCCTTCAGCTTGCTGTTGCGCGTCACCTGAGGACGTTCAGGAACGTGATCGAATCCATCGAACTTCTCACCGGTGCCAAACACGAACGAGCCGAAATGACCTCGGATCAGCTGTTTGATCGGAGTGTCCTGACACGCCATCGTAGCGGTGACCAGGCCCTGAACACCTTCCGGAAAGTCGGCCACAACTGTGGCCACATCAGGAACTCCGCGACCATCGTATTCCAGATAGATCCCGCCGGCGCCGACAACCCGTGCCGGGAATCTCAGTCCCGTAGCCTTCAACATACTGGTGGTACGGTGCACGAACAGGTCTGTGAACATGCCGGATCCGTAAGGCCAGAACCGCCGCCACTGACGGTACACAGCACGGTCGAAGTCTTCATATTCGGCAAGCCCTTCTTCCACACCCAGCCACTTTTTCCAGTTGATGTTCTTCGGATTCATTTTTGAATCAAGTTTGTAATACCGCCATTGTCCCTGAGCCGAATTGCGAAAGAACTCCGTCTGGTACATCAGGACCTTGCCCAGTGTTCCCGCCGTCAACAGGTCGTTGACCTCATTCCACAGTGGAAGACTGGTCGACTGTACTCCGACCTGCATCACCTGTCCGGACTTCTGCCATGTCTTCATCACAGCGATGGCTTCTTCGACCGTTTTGGTCATGGGCTTTTCGCAGTACACGTGCAGGCCGGCATTAAGAGCATCGATTGCCTGTTTGGCATGCCAATGATCCGGCGTGCCGATGCAGACCGCATCCAGATTCGCCTTCTCGTACATTTCAACATAATCTTCGTACTTGTCCGGAGCGTTGCCGGTTTCCTTTTCGATGTAGCTTGCGGCTCGATCACGATGTTCGCTGTACACGTCACAAACGGCGACCAGTTCGATGGGCTGCCCTTCCAGCTGCAGTTTCGTCAATCGTTTGACGTGAGCCCCAAATCCACGACCGCCCGGGCCGACAAAGCCAATGCGCAGTTTCGCGTTAGCACTGCCCGAGGCTGCTGCCGCACCGGCAGCCATCTGGGAAGCAGCACCCAGGACTCCGGCTGAGTAGGCGGACGATTTGAGAAAGTCACGGCGGGACGAATCGGGCGATGGCATAGCGAATGTCTTTCAAACGTGGTCATTGATTGATGTTGGCATTTCGACGAACTCGGGACCGCGGGCACCGGAAATGATCAGTTCGTCTACTAAATAAGGCCGGCCGGCGGCACATCATGCAACCACAGGGAACGACTGTAAAGCAAAACACGTCGCTGTCTGAATGTGCGGGGACAATTTGACGGCAAAACCTGATCACACAGAAGTGATGGTCACTGCAAACCTGGTCCGGGAATCACTCGGACTGCCGTTCCTCTGATATCACGGGAATCGTGCTGTCGAAACCGAGCCATGTTATGGCGCATACGATGTAGGCGACAGCCCCGACGTAAAACACGGGAGCCCAGCCGAAGTGTTCTGCAACATTGCCGTAGAGTACCGGGGCCGCGACGGCACCCAGCGTGGCGACGGTGTTGTTGAAGGCGAAGACCGTCGCTGTCGTACGGCCGCCAATGTCCGTGACCGCGCCCCACGTTGTTGTCAGGCTCCAGTCGGAAAAGAATTTCACAGCGAACAGCATCAGGCAAAAGGTCTGAGGATCGTCATACCACAGCATCGAAACGGCCAGCAGAATTCCAGCGGTCCCTTTGCCGGCCAGCCCGACGGCTCGACGTGACCACTTCAGGTTGCCCGTTCTTCTGATCAGAAAGTCGTTCAGCAGTCCGCCCACCGCGCCACCGATCGCGCCGCCCAGCAACGGCAGTGCCGAGTACATCCCCATCTGGCGAAATTCAAGGTCATGGACCTCAAACAGGAACAACGGAATCCACGCGGAGTAAATGTTGTCGGCAAGGGCACTCAGGATTGTCTGCAGGTTGAGGCAACCAAGATTGAGGATTGAACGCGGTGACATACGGCGGAACATTTCGCGAAAACTCAGCCGGGACCGCGACCCGGAACTCGCGCCGTCTTCTTCTTCCTCGATGAGCTGACACTCTGCTTCATTGACCGCCGAATGCTGCCGTGGCGAATTGCGAAAGATCGCCGCAAACAAAAACCCGAAGGCAACGCCGATCCCCGCCAGCCACCATATCGCCGTCCGCCACGGTACTTCCAGCACTCCCAGCACCAGCGAACCGATCAGCAGATAGGCGGTCAATCCGCCAAGGCGACCGAAGAAGACACCCGCCAATCCCTGAGCCGTCGTGCGCACGTTCGACGGAATCCACGTCCGCGAGATGCGGCTCAGGCAGGCAAACACGGCAGACTGCCCCGTTCCCAGAACTGCTCGAGCCAGTCCGAGGGTTGTGACAGACGGAGCCCATGCGTGCAGCCCCAGCCCCACCGACCACAGTATGATCAGCAGTGTCAGAATAAAATGAACTCCGGCGACGTCGGCCACGGCGCCGAACGGAACCTGGAAGATCAGATAACACAGTGAAAACGCCGAATCCAGATAGCCGAGCTGGTCGTTGCCGAGGTCCCATTGCTGCTTCAGCTCCGGCTTGATCAGGGCGAACATGTAGCGATGCAGATACATCATCCACGACGTTCCGCATGCCAGAGCAAACACAGTCCAGCGGAATTGCGTCGGGCGATCAAGTTGTTCAGCCTCAGCCATTTGTCAAAACCCGGCGTATTGCGGCGCAAACATACTCGACTTCATCATCCGTCATCTCGATGGCATCAAGATTGAGATAACCTTCTTCCGCGTGATGAGCTCGAACCACGATCGTCGGGTCGCCGTCTGCCAGCGCGTCGCGCAGAGACTCCGCTGTGTGTCTGCACAACGCGGGATCGAGAGCCAGTCGTGCCCGTGAGAACGGACAGCCGTTCGGATCGGGATCGACGCTCAGCGCGAGTCCCGGGACATCAGCAAGTAGTCCGAGAATTCGCTCTACCCTGCGATCCTGCACGGTTGTCCAGGCAGCTATGTCCTGATGCTGCCGATATTTAAGTGCGGCCATGGCACCGATGATGGCTTCCTTGCCGGCCTTCATCGGGCGTCCGATTCCCTTATTCTGCAGATAGACCGCGTCAATCAGTTGCTGCCGTCCGGCCACAATTCCGCCAGTCGTCGAACACAGGTATTTGTGAGCGCTCGTGATGACAAGGTCCGCGCCCGTCTGAATCAATTCTTTCAATCGCATGTCCTGGGCTGCTCCATCGACAATGACCGGCACTCCGAATTCATGAGCCAGCTGAACAACCTGAGGCAATCGGACCCAGCCAGAACGTGCTGTGTGATGAGATTCCACGTGCACGACGGCGGTGACCTGTCCACGTTCCAGTTGCAGACGAAGTTCCTCCGGTAGACAGCGATTGATTGTCCCGACCTCCACCACCACTGCGCCGGACAGCCGAATGGCCTGTGTGATCGGTTGCCCGTAGTTGACGCAATGGCCCTTCTGAATGAGAACTCGGTTGGGCATCCCGGTTGTATCCGGCAGTTGCAGAACGCGTGCCACGCTGTTTCCCGACATGGTGGCAGCGACACCCAGCGTGATGCCTGCCGATGTACACGCGGTCACGCAGCCGGATTCTGCACCTGTGGATTCGGCGATCAAACGTCCCGCTGCCGCCTGCAGTTCGTCCAGCACGAAAAAGTGCCGAAGTGACTCGTACGCCTCTTCCGCGATTTCCGGCAACACGATGGCGCCGCAAAGATGAGTCATCTTGCCGCACGCGTTGATAACTCGCCGCAGCTTGTACTTTTCAAAAAGATTCACGTTCCAGTCCTTTGACGGATCGAGTTCAGTTCATCAAGGTGAGGTCATTGATGGCGCCGTACGTAAGCTGTCATTGTAGTTGAACAGCGCCACTTTCGCATGAACAGCAGCGAATACAAGCTCGACGCGCCAGCGAGTGTGTTTGACGTACGTTGTTCACTCGCTGGCGCTACGAGCTTGTATCGGTAAGAATCTGACGCCGTCTACGTGTAGAACAAATCATTCATTTCGCGCATGCTTGCAGCGGACCAACAATTTCCGGGCGTCAGCCCGCATCGGCCGGCGGGCCGTCCCGCCATGAGGTATGATATGGAGTATGACATTTTGATACGTGGTGGCGAAGTGATCGACCCGTCTCAGCAGTTGCGTGGTATTCGCGACGTGGCTGTTTCGGCTGGTCGAATCGCAGCCATTGCCGAACATATTGATGCCGAGGCGGTCAACACAATTGACGCGAAAAATCAGCTGGTCGTACCGGGGCTGATTGATCTGCACGTGCACGTTTATACACATTCGCCGTTTGGGCTCGATGCCGATCCGTTGTGTCCGGCCGGTGGAGTGACCACGATGCTGGATGCCGGCACGGCCGGTTCGTTCAACTTCAGTGCTTTTCGACGTGACAACATTGATCGTGCCCAAACGCAGATTTTCAGCCTTGTCAATCTTTCGTGTATCGGACTGATCGGAGCAAGTCTGGGTGAACTTCTGGACCGTCGCTATGCGGATCCTGACGGAGTCGTACAGACGATTCGTAACCACCCGGACGTAGCGGTGGGCGTGAAAATTCGAGTCGGCAAACATATTATCGGCGACGGACAGCAGGGTTGGGACAACCTGCGAGATGCGATTCGAGCGGCTCGCGAGGCCGGAGTCTGGCTGATGGTCCACATCGGCGAATGTCCGATGTCCATTCCGGAACTTGTCCGTGAGCTTTCGCCGGGCGACTGTATTACTCATTGCTTCAAGGCAGGCAGTACGCGCATTACTGACGATGCGAACCGGATCCATGATGACGTGCGTGCCGCCGCTGAACGTGGTGTGATCTTTGATGTCGGGCACGGATATGGCAGCTTTCAGTGGGAAGTCGCGGAAGCCGCCATGGAACAGAATTTCCTGCCAACGACCATCAGCACTGACCTGCACACCAAAAATATTCACGGACCGGTGTACGACATGCCGACCACAATGAGCAAATTTCTGATGCTTGGTGTTCCCATCGAACAGGTGATTGAGATGTCAACCACACGCCCGGCTGCCATTCTGAATCGCAGCGACGACATCGGCACACTTCGCGTTGGCAGCGTCGCGGACATCGCTGTTCTGGAGCGGCAGGACGGGCAGTTTCAGTTCACGGACAGTTATCGTCAGCATCGAATTGGTCGGGAACTGCTGACCGCTGCGGCAACGATTCGTCGCGGCGAAATTGTGCCGGGCGGTGGAGGAACGCGAATGCGGCGTCATGTCGAAAGTATGGACTCGTAGAACGCAATTCTGCCCTGCACAACTGCCGCATCACCAGCACCAGGAGACCGGAATGCCCTGTCGGATTCTCATCGCGGAACTCAAACAGGAGACCGCGACCTTCAATCCCGCTGCGACACTTTACGAAGACTTCCGCATCACTGTCGGTACGGGCATGCTGGCAGCCTATCGTGGGACGAAAACCGAACTCGCCGGCGTTATTGATGTGTTGAGCGACGATGGTCGCTTCGAAATTGTTCCCGCGATGGCGGCGGCCTCTGTGTCTGGTGGACACATCAGGAACGCCGACCTTGATCGTCTGCTGGATGAAATGGTGGCAGCGATTCGCGACGCCGGTCCGGTGGACGCAGCATGCCTGTGCTTTCATGGAGCGATGGCCGGTGAATCGGAAGACGATCCGGAGGGCCGCGTGCTGAGCGACATTCGCCGCGTGCTGGGAAGTGTGCCGATCGTTGTTTCGCTGGATCTGCATGCCGTCATTACGGAACGACTGGTCGACATGGTCGACGTCCTTGTTCCGTATCATACGTATCCGCACACGGACCATTACGAGACCGGACAGCGTGCGGCACGCATCCTGATTCGCCTGATCGATGGCACATCCAGACCAACGGTGGCACGCGTCGAACTGCCGATGCTGGTGCGCGGCGATGAGTTGCTGACGGCCACAGGGAAATTCGGGCAGGCGATTCAGATGTGTCAACAGGTCGAGCAATCCGACAAGGGCCTTGCCGCCGGTGTCATTATCGGAAACGCGTTCACGGACGTACCGGCGCTGCAGTCGAACGTGCTGGTGACGACCGATGATGACTACGAACTGGCCAAACGTGAGGCCGAACGCATCGGTCGTTTTATGTGGGACAATCGCGAGCTGTTCCAAGCGCGATTGACGTTGCTGGACGAATCGATCCGCCAGGCTGAGTCAGCCGATGGTCTGGTGGTTTTTTCCGACGCGGCTGACGCGACGGCCAGTGGAGCCGCCGGAGACAGCAATGCAATTCTGCGAGGACTCGTCGACGCCGGCTTCCGCAAACGGGCGCTGCTGGCCGTCGTTGATGCACCTGCCGTGGCCGAGGCCTTTCGTGCAGGAGCCTGTGCTGACATTACCGTACCGCTGGGCGGCACTCGCGATCCCGCCAGATTCACGCCGCTGATGATAACGGCGCACGTGAAGAGTCTGCACGATGGTCATTTTTCGTACGAGGACGGAACAGCCGCCCGTGCTGGGCGAGTGTGTGTGGTGGCGCTGGGTGCGATTCACATTCTTGTGACCGAACGCCCGGTGTTTGTCGTTGGCCGACGCGTGTATCAGGCACACGGTCTGGATCCTACCGACTACGATTTGGTGGTGGTGAAATCACCGAACGGCTTTCGCACATGGTATGAATCGATCGCCAGTTTGATCGTGCCCGTCGACGTGCCAGGTTCCACCAGTGCCAATTTGAAATCCCTGCCGTTCCGGAACTGCGTACGCCCGATCTTTCCGCTGGACGATAACGTACCGTCGCCGTTCGAAAACAACTGATTAAGCATTTATCGTGGCCGTGGCCTCGACCAACAGAAGAAGAAACTGGATGGAAATCACCGCCGTTGAACCTGTGCACTTGCGAGTACCGATCGTCGATGCGATACCGGACGGCACGCTGGACGTGCTGGTTGTGCTGATTCATACAGATGAGGGCATCACCGGCATCGGCGAAGTCACCAGTCAGTCGTACGTGTGCAAAGCCTGCTTTGACGCACCCCGGTCCGCGGCGCGGCGGCATGGATTGACTTCCATTCTGCTGGGCGAGGATCCGCTGGATATCGAACGGCTGTGGCAGAAAATGTATTACGAAACCAATCGCTACGGTCGGCGCGGTGCGGCGATTCATGCGATCAGCGGGGCTGATATTGCATTGTGGGACATTGTGGGCAAGCACCAGGGCCGCCCGGTTTACGAGTTGCTGGGCGGTGCACATCGCACCACCGTTCGCGCGTACGCCAGCGTCCTGTTTGGCGATACGCCGGATGACACAGCGGCGCTGGCGCGGGAATTTGTCGATATGGGTCTCACGGCGGCCAAGTTTGGCTGGGGACCGTTCGGACAGGACGCGGATACCGATGTTGCTCACGTTCAGGCGGCTCGCAAAGTTCTGGGCGACACTCGCGAGTTGATGGTGGACGCTGGCCATGCGTGGCAGATTGAAACGGCGATTGAACGAGCGAAACTGCTGGCACCGTTCAATATCGCGTGGCTGGAAGAACCATTATCGCAGGACGACCGTAAAGGTTACGCACAGCTGTGCCGGAATTCTCCAGTGCCAATTGCCGCCGGTGAAGGAGACGTCACGCACTGGGACTTCGAGGATCTCATCGATCGGGGACTTCACGTCGTGCAGCCTGATGTTGCTTTCTGCGGCGGATTGACAGTGTGTCGCCGCGTGTCTGAAATGTGCCAGGCAAACGATCGTCGAGCGGTGCCACACTGTTTCAGCACGGGCATCAATCTGGCCGCATCACTGCACTGGATGGCTTCGATACCGGACGGTGACCTGGTCGAATACTGTCTGCGGCCGTCGCCGTTGATGCGAAAGCTGGTGAAGAACCTGCCCCCCCTGATTGACGGTCGTGTTCCCGTTCCGGACGGCCCTGGACTTGGCATCGAACTGGATGAGGACGTGATTGAACAGTTTCGCGTTCGCTAGAGCAATTTTAGAAAAGATGTGGTCGTGGGGCTCGTGGGAAAGCGACTTTCGCAAAGGGAAAGACGTTCGCCGCGGCCACAAGTCAGCGTAGTACGCTGTAGGATTGAAGACGAAAGTATGAGCATTTATCAGAAACTCGGCGTCGAGCCCATCATTAACGCCTGTGGAACAGTGACACGCCTTGGCGGTGCGCCCATGCCCGCCGAAGTGCTTGACGCTTTTGCTCAGGCAGCAACTGAAAGTGTGCCGCTGGAACATCTGCAGGCGGCCGCATCGCGTCGGATTGCCGCCGTCACCGGCACAGATGCGGGACTGGTGACATCCGGCGCGGCGGGAGCTTTGACGCTGGGAGCTGCCGCGATTCTGGCCGGGCACAACCTTGCCCGCATTGAGAATCTGCCCTGCTGCGATGGATTCCCAAACGAATTGATCATCGCTCGCGAACAACGCAGCGGATACGATCACGCCGTTCGCGCGGCGGGCGCGACGTTGGTGGAGGTTGGGTTTAACGAAATTGTTTCCAACGCCGGAGTTCGCCGCACGGAGGTCTGGGAATACGAAGCCGCCATCACGTCGCAGACTGCTGGAATCGTGTACGTCCATGCAGACGACTCACGTCCGAAGCTTGAGCAAGTCGTAGCGATGGCTCACAAACACGACCTGCCGGTGTTGGTGGATGCGGCGGGAGAACTGCCCCCCCGTTCCAATCTGGTAGACATACCGGCAACCGGCGCCGATCTGGTATCCTTCAGCGGCGGCAAGGCGATTCGGGGCCCTCAGTCCACAGGCATCCTGTGCGGACGTCGCGCATTGATTTCGTCGGCGGCGCTGCAAATGCTCGACATGGACGACCATCTTGATTTGTGGGATCCGCCGGAAGAATTGATTGACCAGTCGCAATTCACTGGGATTCCTCGGCATGGAATCGGTCGTGGTCTGAAGGTTTCGAAGGAAGAGATCGTTGCCCTTTTGACGGCGCTCGATCTGTTCGCTTCCGGAGACTTCGACCGGCAGCTCATTGGTTATCGTCGATTGCTGCAGACGGTCGCCGACAGCCTGTCGCAGGCAAAGGCAAACTGTCGCATGATCGAACCGTCAACACACGATCGCTGGCCGGTCCTGGAAGTCACAGTCGATTCTGCCGCGCTCAGCAGATCGGCAATGGACGTGTGCCGCGCCCTGCGCAACGGAACTCCGCCGGTGTATGTTGGGCATGGCAGTTTGCACGAAGGGCGATTTCAGATAAATCCGGTTTGCCTGACCGATGCAGCAACCGACGTGCTAATCACGCGACTTCTGGAGGAGCTTTCCTGAACTGCCTGTTTGGTGCTGACGGGATCCGCCATCCACCAGCAGCCAACCGGATTCGCCAAGGTCTGCCATTGGCGATATGGACACGACAACAGACTGGACTACCGGATCAGCGGCAGCCAGATTCGAAACTCGGTTCCAAACGAGTCAGATCGAACCAGTTCGATCGATCCCTTGAGTTCCTGCTGAGCCAGTTGCCGACACACGAAGAGTCCAAGTCCCGTGCCGGTTGCCTTCGTCGTGAAGTAGGGCTCGAAAATCTGAGCGTGTGCCTCCTGAGGAATGCCGTGCCCTTCGTCCGCGATACTGATCGCTACGATGGATTCACCGGATTCCGATTGTTCGATGTTGGTCGTGACAGTGATCGCTGCGCCTTCCTCGGTTGCATCCAGCGCATTCAGAACAAGGTTCAACACCACCTGCACCAGTTGGTCGTAGACCGTCCGGATCGCCTGCATTTCGGCTGCATAGACGGTCTTAACTTTCTTGCCCTTCCAACGCTTGTAATATTTGGCGATGTTGAGGGCATCGTTGATGGCGGCATGAACGTCGACCAAAGCCGCCTGCTGATTCGCCGGACGGCTGAAGCCGACCAGTTCCTGCAGAGTCCGATGAATGCGGTGAAGTTGTCCGAGGACCATTCCCAGACGTTCATTTGTGTACTCGTCAGTGATTCGTCGTTGCAGCATCTGCACGATGGAGCTGATGGATGCCAACGGATTGCCGACTTCGTGTGCAATGCCCGCCGCCAGCAATCCAAATGCCGCCTGCTTTTCCTGCTGCACCAGCAGTGCCTGCGATTCCTGCAGATCCTTGGTCCGCGCGCGAATTCGCTGCTCAAGGTGACTCTGGTTTTCTCGCAATTCTGCGTTCAGGATTCCCAGTCGTTCGCCGGCACTCTTTAGTAATCCAGTGAGAGCGATAATTGCCCACGTGGCCCAGCCCATGAAGATCAGCGTCAGCAGCATCTGCACGGCGTCCTGGGAGCCGGGTTTCCCCGCCAGCAGGCAGAGCAATGTGTAGCTTAATGCGTGCAATCCGAGTGTCGCGAATGTCAGCGTCGGCGTATGGCGAATCGCACAGACCAGCAGCGACAGAAAGTAGTAGAAGCGGAACGGACTGGTGACGCCTTCGTCAAAATAGCACAGAACGCCAATGAACAGTGCTTCCATCAGGCTGATCAGGATGCGGAACTCGGCCAGCAGAACCTTCCCCTTCCAGCTGCGCAGCGTATCGATAATTGCGTAAACAGCTCCCAATGTCAGGATTGCATTGAGTTCAAACTGCTTCGATCCGCGATCGGCGGCACTGATGACGTCTCCTATGTTGACCAACAGATAACCAACAGCCAGGCCAAACCAACGGATGCGAACTGTGATGAATTCTGCACGCAGGTCCCGCGCCAGCGGGTCCGTTGCCGAATAGGGCATCACAGTCACAGTGGATGGGGGGCTGCCGGGCGATGGCTGGGGGCCAGCAAAGCTCATCGAGTCGCCGTTTCAAAATTGAGTGAGCACAACATCAGGAAAGAGGTCTGGGTCACGCAAACAGTACTCAATATCCCTCCCCCATGCATTCGCTGGAAGCAATGGTTATTCGGTTTACGCAGAGTCATGCGAGACGGGCAGTAGTCCAGAGACTGAACACCGCTGGCCGACCGATGCCCGACAATCCGGACAACCGTCACAATCCCTGCAGTCCCGATCGCTATAGATGGCGTTGCCCATACAAACCGGCGTGAACTGCCGCTGAAGGTTCAGACAACCGGCAATTCTCGCAGAAAGGCGTCGCCAATGGTCGAATTAGGCATTTAGACTCGCACCGACAGACGGATCGCGTCTGCAGATATTGAAACTGGCACGGCTTGCCCTGTCTGCCGCGAGTGTAGCGGCGGGCGATGTTGGGGACGGGCGGCGATCGTTCAAGACGAAAGATTGACCGGGGACTGGAAATGCTTGTACTTAGTCGAAAAAAAGATGAGAAGATTGTAATTGGCGACTCGATCACATTGATGGTCATCGAAATTCGAGGCGACAAAGTTCGTCTTGGCATCGATGCTCCTCGAGACGTGACTGTTCACCGCGAAGAGATCTATGATGCTATTAAACGTGAAGCGAAGGAGCAGCCGAAGGTTGATTAATCAAACCCGCAATCGCTTCGTTGACAGCAACGTCTGATACCAGTTCGTCCCATCCCACCTCGCGGTGGCCGAGTCAGCCAATGTATCGGATGCTGCGCATTCTCCGTCACGGTTTTCGCGACGGGAACAGCCCGTACTGCTGACAGCGCAGACTAACAGGACCGCCGGATTCGTCGTGGAAGTTGGCGAAAAACCACTTCGACGATTCGATAAGTCGGCCCTGTGATGGCAGAGTGAGACGACATCAAGCTCAGCTTCAGGGCGAGACAGGCGACCTGCGCCGTCGGAGTTCGGCGGCGTCGCGAGGCACATGAAAAGCTCGGCGTGCTTTCACGGTGCGCCGACGATTTCAATGAATATCGGAATCCCGGTCAGCAGCGTGTGCACTCTCCTGGTCGCGGGAGCCCATGTTTCTGTTTCAGAATTCGCGGCGTGTGTTTCTGAGCGGATTCCGCTCAGGAAGATGAATTTCTATTTGTAATCGGCCCCTGTCAGGCTCTGCAGAACGGATTGTTGCCAGTCTCGAAGCTGGTGCCCCAGTTGCTTCGCGATTTCAGGGCTTGATGCGATCAGGTCGTGCTGTTCGCCCGGGTCGTTGCGTACGTCGAACAGCTCGTGTGTTTCTTCGTCGCCCAGTCCCCGGACCAGAAGTTTGTAGCGGCTTCCGAGAAGGACTCTGTGCCCGTCAAAGTCGCTCTCCGAAATGGACGGGTGATGAAAGTTGCGAAAATTGCGAGTATGAAGATCACCCATCATCTTCACCAGCGGCGTTGTACCTGACTGCAGTTCCGCAGCAATGTACGGTTCCGAGTCTGCCCCGTTGCCGCCTTTGAAGCTCCAAAAACCGATTGGGCTGGGGCGTTCCCGCATACTGCCGTCGATTAGAGGTTTCAGGCTGACACCGTCCAGTGGTCGTTCGGGCAGTGGCACGTCGAGAAGCTCGCAGATCGTCGGCAGCATGTCGCTGGTGACCGTATTGACCGCTGAACGACGCGGCTGCGAAATCTGTTCCGGCCATTCGATGATCCCGGGGACTCGAATGCCACCCTCGTACATCGTGCCCTTCTGGCCTCGAAATGGAGAGGTCACGATGCCGTCGCCCGGTGTTCCGTTGTCGCCGCAATACCACAGCAGGGTGTTGTTTCGCTGTCCGTTGTCAGCCAGCCACTTGCGCAACTGCCCCATTGACCGGTCCATCGCTGTGATTTCTGCGTAGCGTTCCTGCAGCACGTCTTTGAGCGGACGCCTGGTTGGTCGTCCTGTTTCGTTTGACGTCAGCTTTACCTGTTTTTTCGAATAGCTGTCCGGCAGATCGGCGTACAGCGCAAGGTCTTCCTTCAGTCCGCTGTACGGTTCATGCGGTGACCCGAACCAGACGACGTAAGCGTACATGAGTGCCAGTCTTGACGGGGTGTGTATTTTTCTGGTTTTCCGC
>JAPYTO010000087.1 GCA_029941865.1 Fuerstiella sp.
CGAGAACAGGGTACAATCATTCAGCGAACAACACTGTTCTGCGCGAAAACCCAACCTCGAGACGTAGGCAACTGCTTCCGGAACGATATCGAGTCCGGCGCATTCGAAGCCCCGTTTTTCAGCTTCCACAAGGATTCCGCCGAACGAACATCCGACATCAAGAATCCTTGAACCACCGTACCCGCAGGCCTCAATTTGATCGAGTGTCGCCTTGAAACCATTCTGTTTCAGGCGATTCAGTCGCGTGCCTTCTGTCTCGTTGCCCCATGCCATGTGCCGCGTGTGATCCGTTTCGGCGGTCGGGTCGTACCCACCCGTCATGAAGTACGTGGCACAACAGGCGCATCGCGTCCACAGCGTTTCGCCGCGACCGGAATCAAAGCGATAACGACTGGAACTGATGGTGGTCGCACCGCACGCCGGACAGAAGTCACCCGATTGATGTGACGTTGATTCGTGCGTCGAGTCCGAAAACTCCGCAATCTGGTCCTGC
Source organism: Fuerstiella sp. (assembly GCA_029941865.1). Classification (GTDB taxonomy): domain Bacteria; phylum Planctomycetota; class Planctomycetia; order Planctomycetales; family Planctomycetaceae; genus Fuerstiella. The sequence goes on from JAPYTO010000087.1 coordinate 494, forward strand.
ATGGCTCTATCCTTTGAGCACTGGGAGTGTCCCAATACGTGAGTGAGGAGTTCATTACGAATTCCACGACGCACTTCGGGGTGGTGTAAGAGTCTTTTCCCGCGTCATCGAAACGTTTTGCACGCTTTTTCGAGTGACAACGGGAACGGCGAAACATTTTCGAGCGACCGTTCTTAATCTGAGTCGCCGGCCATGCCCTCGTGAGAAAAGTTCTATTCGAGTGTCAGGGTGAGGCTATTTGACACCCCACCTTATCATTTCGTCAAAAAACACAGCAAATACAAGACCTGGGTGGAGGAGATTTACAGCAGAAACCGGGTGATTATGTGCAGCGGTGCAAAAAACATGATAGCATTTCTGTGCTCTGTCCTGGATTGGGAGAGTCCCCGTCGCTTAAGAAAACTTCTTCAACAGCCTTCAACCACAACTTCTCCGGCAGATTCAGCAGGTAATACCGTCTATTTCATGACAGCAACACCTGGGTCCTGGCAGTCATTCTGCGGACCGTGCGGCCGGAACGATAATCAACAGATCAATTACGACGCTTCTTCAAATGCCGTCGTTTTCATAAAACACGCCCGCATCGGGCATATTTGAGCATCCGCCGCTCAACCAGATTAAAATATCAGACAGGTCGAGAAATATGGCTCATGATCCCTACGCTCCGTGTATGTGCGGGAGCGGTAAGAAATTGAAATTCTGTTGTCAGGACATTCTTGCTGACCTGGTAAAAGTCGAGAAACTGATCGACAGTCAACCGGATGCGGCCGAAAAACTGCTGCGTTCGTTGATGGCACAGCACACAGACAAAGAAATCCTTGTGACTCAGCTGGTGTCCGTTCTGACTCGCAAGGGCCAGTTCGACGATGCCCGACATCAATTGGTGGATTTCCTTCGTCGCCATCCGGATGAACCGCGGGCGCTGCTGTCACTGGCCGATGTCTGTCTGGCGACGGAAGGATTCGCAGCGTCTCGCCGCATCATTCACCGTGCGTTCCAGCTGGGGGCACGTCAGTTCCCGGCCGGTGTCGCCATGCTGGCGTCACAGATTGCGCAACAAATGGCTCGGGCGGGTTGTGCTATGTCCGTGCGTGAACATCTGGCGCTGTCCGTCCGCATGGCTCCTGCAGAACGGCGGAACGCTCTGCTGATGCAGCTGGCAAACTTTGAGTCTCAGCGAACAGTTCCGTACCCATTTCGCGGGCGCTTCGCACTGCTACCCGTCGAACTGGATGAGGAACTGCAGAAGGAAGAACAACGGGCTCGCAAGGTCAGCCAGATCGGATGCTGGGAACCAGCCGCAATTCTGTACAGTCGGCTTGTTGAAAAGCAGCCTCAGAACGGAGCGTTGTGGCATAATCTCGGGCTGTTCCGGGCGTGGGACGGTCGTATTCCGGAAGCTGCGGAGGCGCTTCATAAGGCGGCCGATCTGATTGATGACTTCGATACGGCTGTGGAGACAGAAGCACTTGCTCAACTGCTGGATCTGGAAGTTGGCAAGGACGGGTACGCAGTTGTTCAGGCGAGTGTTCCCGTGGAGTCCGTGTCACAACTGTTGACATCGCTTGACGCGGACAGCCGCTTGGTCCGAATGCCGGCGAACCCGAATGACGAAAACGCAGAGACGGCACGCGTTGCAGCCGAGTACGAGTTACTGGCAGATCCGCTGCCGGATGAAGTCGATCCGGATAATCTGCCTGACGTTCTGGCGGACATTACGGTGTATGACGCGGACGAATCGTCTGAGGCAGACCCTCAGGTGCTGATCGTGGCTCTTGATGACGACATCAAAGAGGCGACAGCGTTGTTCCACGATGTGGCCGGAGATCTCGCCCAGTCCGACGAAGAATCCGAACCAGTTCCGGTTTCGCGAATGCCGCAGACCTGCCGATTGTTTGACTGGAAAATCCACCACGCCGAACACCTGGGCAGCAGCCACTTCCGTAAGCTCGACCGACAGCGTCTGGACGCAGCCCTGCAGCAGTGGCTGGAACTGCCATCGACGTCATTGGGCGACGAAAGTCCGCAACAGGCCGCTAAAGATGCCAACAATCTTGTGAAGGTGGGAGCCAGCGTAATCACGCTGGACGTGGTCTGCAACCGCATGGGATACGATCCCGACCTTGCGGAAATTCGTTCCCGTCTTGGAGTTCCCGTGCCGTCGCCGCTGAAGTCTGACGAACAGCAGGCGATCACATCGCTTCCTCTGCTGCAGTTCGCGCGACTGGCTGAATCTGAGCTGTCCGACGAGCAGGTTGTCGACTTCACAAATCGCGTAACGCTCGTACGTCATCTGCTGTTGATTGAACGGGCGGTCACCGAACTCGTCAAACGTCCGACAGCACTGGAACGGTTTACTCCAATGCGTGCCCACATGCTGCGTGCCACCGTGGCCCGCGAAAAGAATGATCTGAAAATGGCGTCCGAATGCTTTGCAGACGCGCGCCAGTCAGTGACCGATGACCAGGATTCGTTCCGCACCAAACTGGAACTGGACATCCGGGAACTCAGCTTTCGCCTGGACAATCCTACGGATGAGGAACTTCCGGCGCTGCTGGCTTCTATTCGTGATCGTTACTTCGTCAAGATTCCGGAGATTGAAGAAGTGATCCGCGAAGAACTGGTCAACAGCGGCTGCACTCATTTGCTTGACCAGCTGCAACCAGCAACGACCGCTACAGACGGCGGACTGTGGACGCCTGAAACGGAGAAAAAGGCGGCGACATCCGAAAAGCTTTGGGTTCCCGGACAGGACTGATCTGCCGACCGGCGTAAACTGGAGTAATGCCGGGACTCCTATGCTGATGTGGCACTGGCTAAGCCAGTGCGATTGACAGGGGCGCAGCGGAATGGAAGCAGTGGCACGCACATGCCTTTATCTGACCCCAGACAGTTCCCCGACGACGAAAGCGTCATGCACCACGCGCTGCGCCTGGCCGCACGGGGAATCGGCGCCGTGGAACCGAATCCGGCAGTCGGTGCAGTCATCGTTAACGACGAGCTGAGCCTGATTGCCGCGGGCTTCCATCAGCAGTTCGGTGATGCTCACGCCGAAATCAATGCGCTTGACGCAGCCGGTGAACGCGCCCGCGGCGCACGGTTGTTTGTCACGTTGGAGCCGTGTTGCCATCAGGGAAAGACACCGCCCTGCGCAGACGCAGTGATCGCGGCGGGAGTGCGTGAGGTGGTCATCGGATGTCAGGATCCGGCACTTCACGTGGCCGGCAAGGGCATTGCCAAACTGCAGGCTGCCGGAATCGCCGTCACGGTCGGCATCTGCGAAGCCGATGCGCGGGAACTTATTGCTCCGTTTCGCAAGCTGATGCTGGATGGCCTGCCGTGGGTTCACGCAAAGTGGGCCATGACGCTGGATGGCCGCATCGCAACTCGTACGGGACATTCGAAGTGGATCTCCGGCGAAGAATCTCGAGCCGAAGTGCATCGCCTGCGCGGGCAAATGGATGCGATCATCACCGGCGCAGGAACCGTGCGAGCCGATGGCCCGCTGCTGACGGCAAGGCCGGCAGGACCACGAACAGCTCTTCGCGTTGTTGTCGATCGAAGCGGTGAGTCCGTCAGCCCCAGCGGACAGCTGATGCGCACGATTGACGAGGCTGGCGTTCTGATATGCGTTGAAGAAGCTCACACAAACGCTGATCACCTGAAAGAACTGAGGGCTCTCGGGGCCGAGGTTCTGTCAACCAACAGTGACGAGTCAGTGCTGCGACAGCTGCTGAAGGAGCTGGGACGACGGCAACTGACGAACGTCCTGGTCGAGGCTGGTGGCGGTCTTCAGGGTTCCTTCTTTGACGAAAACCTGATCGACGAAGTTCACGTCTTCATCGCTCCCAAAATTGTCGGCGGCCGCGAAGCCGTCACGCCCGTCAGCGGTCGGGGCCTGGCCGAGATTCCGGAACTGTCATCGCTGCGCAACGTGGCCATTCGACAATTCGGCGACGACGTTCTGATCGAAGGCCGGATTCGGCAGTCCTGATGTTTCCAAAGACTGCCTCGGCGGTTTGACGTGCCATGTCGTAACGCCATCCACGCCACCGCCCGCCGGGGCATCCCGGCTAGAACTCAGCGTGGCCCGGCGTTCTTGGAAACGGAATCACGTCGCGGATGTTCGCCATGCCGGTGATCAGTTGCACGGCTCGCTCGAGCCCCAGCCCAAAGCCGCTGTGTGGAACGGTGCCGAACTTTCGCAGTTCGGTGTACCACCAGTAATCCTCCGGATTCATGCCGCACTCTTCAATGCGGTGCAGCAACACGTCCAGTCGTTCTTCTCGCTGGCTGCCGCCGATGATTTCACCGATTCGCGGAACCAGAACGTCCATGGCTCGAACGGTTTTTTCGTCGTCATTGCATCTCATGTAAAACGGTTTGATCGCACGAGGATAGTCGAACAGGATGACCGGCTGTTTGAAATGCTCTTCCGTCAGAAACCGTTCGTGTTCGCTTTGCAGATCGTGGCCCCATTCAACGGGGTAATCAAACTTGTGCCCACTGTCTTGCAGCAGCTCGACGGCCTCGGTGTAAGGCAGACGGATGAATTCGTTGTTGCGAATATTGTCCAGCGTTTCCAGCACCGTCTTGTCGATGCGCTTGTTGAAGAAGTCCATGTCTTCCGGGCACTGTTCCAGAACATCAGAGATGATGGTTTTGACGAACAATTCGGCCAGGTCCATGTTGTCCGTCAGTTCATAGAACGGCATTTCCGGTTCGACCATCCAGAACTCGGCAAGGTGCCTGGTGGTGTTGCTGTTTTCGGCACGAAAGGTGGGTCCGAACGTGTAACAGTCACCCATAGAGGTTGCGTAGATTTCGGCTTCCAACTGGCCGCTGACGGTCAAAGCTGCAGGCTTGCCGAAGAAATCCTGTTTCCAGTCAATCTCAGTCTGAACTTTCGCCAGTCTGGGCAGATCGAGAGTGGTCACCTGAAACATCTCGCCCGCGCCTTCGCAGTCGCTGGTCGTGATAATGGGCGTATTGATGTACAGAAAGCCGCGGGATTGAAAGAAATTGTGGATCGAGCGGCAGATGCAGTTTCGCACCCGCGCAACGGCGCCAAAACTGTTCGTGCGTGGTCGCAGATGAGCGATTTCACGAAGGAATTCGAAGCTGTGTCCCTTTTTCTGCAGAGGAAAACTGGCCGGGTCGGCCTTCCCAATTACCTGCATCGACGTTGCGTGAACTTCGACTCGTTGCCCCTTGCCGGGAGACTCCTTCACTGTGCCCTCAATCGCCACACTCGCGCCGGTCGTAACGCTCTTGATCGTTTCTGCGTATGCGGGTATAACCCCATCCACGACAACTTGCAGATTTTTCATGCAACTGCCATCGTTCAGCTCGATAAACGAAAAACCGTTTTTAGAGTCACGGCGGGTGCGAACCCATCCCTTGACGGTCACACTTTTTTCGAATTCAGCATCTTTGAGCAACGCAGCAATACGTATCAGCGGCATATCGGTCATTTCAGTCTTCGCAGGATAAGCACCTTGGTCTGTTCCCCGTGTTCAGTCTACCGACCGAGAGTTTCGTGGAAGATATGCTGTATCGACCACCATGGGAACAGAGGTAAGGACTGACACAACTTTCCTGAGAAATTGTACATCTGTTCAGATACTGCGTCGACGGTCGTGAAATCAACTGGTAGCTTCTGAAGAGTCCAGTTCCGTATCGATCCTTGCCATTTCCTTACTTCCATTGAAAACGTGTTGTCATGGCTACTGCTGCCGCCCGTCACATTCTGGTCCCCGATGAAGCCAAGTGTCTTGAACTCAAGGCACAGATTGAAGGCGGAACAGACTTTGCGGATGTCGCGAAGGAACACAGTGAATGCCCTTCCAGCGCCAAGGGTGGCGATCTGGGAACGTTTTCGAAGGGACAGATGGTGCCTGAATTTGATCTGGTTGTCTTCAACGAAGATCTGAACACCGTACACGGCCCGGTCAAGACGCAGTTTGGTTATCACCTGCTCGAAATCACCGCTCGCAGCGAATAGCCGGGGGCGGTGCCGACCGCCAACGGATGCGACCTGCCGGTCGGAATATTCAAGCCGCTGCGGGAAGATAGTAATTCGTCCGGCGCGCAACATTGTCGCGCCCAATGGGCAGGTCCAACAGTTTCCCGACGACGGTTAATCAGACCGTCGACGAAAGCTTGATCGGCTGGCGGGCCGTGCCGCCTAGTGATTGTGCTCGGCAAACAGGTCGCTCTTCTTGTCGCCCTTTGAAATCACGTAAGCCAGCAGGTCGAGAATCTCTTCCTTGATCAGCTTGTTCATGACGCCTTTGGGCATGATGCTGACCGTGCTGGTTTCCCGTTCGTCGATATCGGACTTCTTAATGGTTCGGACTTTGTCCGGGGCTGTCGGGTTGTCGATGATGTGAACTTCGTCGTCCGTTTCTTTGACCACCAGACCGGTGGCGACCTTTCCGGACGTCAGCACAAACAGGTTGGACTGAAACTTTTTGTCGATCTTCTTCGACGGATCCAGAATGTGTTCCAGTACGTCAACCGCTGAATACTTCGGGTCCAGTTTTGTCAGATCCGGTCCGACGTTGTTGCCTTTGCCGTTGAGCTTGTGGCAACCGATGCAGGCAGCGACTTTAAACAACTGCTCGCCGACAGCAAAGTTGTTGCCGCGGTGATGCAGGTGTTCGACGTCGCCTGACAGATCTGCCAGTTTCCATTCGGTGTTGCGACCGAGGTAGTTCAGCAGTTCGTCTTTGATTTCCAGTCCGTTGGCCGCCGCATAGCCGGCCGGGTCTGCATTGTACGCATCAAGATCAGCGACCACGTACATCGCTCCGTACATCCTGCGCCAATGCCCCGGGTAAGTGCAGACATACGGATAAACGCCCGGTTCCGTCGGCACTGCAAAAAACACAGAATCCGACTGGCCGGGTTGCAGCAGTCTGCTGGCGACCAGGATGTTTTTTGACCTGGGAATGAAATTTCGAGCTTCTGCGTCTTTGTCACGGCCTGTGGCTTCGGCCAGTTCACCAACCTGCTCCATCGTTCCGGGAAGCACGATGGCAAAGTTGTGAGGCATCCTGTCTGCATTGGACAGAGCAAATTCAACCGGTCGGCCTGCCTGGACAGCAATCGTGTCGTTGTCGTAAATCATGCGTTCGGGAACCGTTCCGATCTTGATCAGCGGTACGACCAGTTCGGCCAATCGAGGATCAAATCGTCGACGTCCCGCATCATCCAGACGTTCTCGCAACGTGCTGCCGATATCCAGCGCCAGGTGAGCCTGTGGAGAGTTGCGTTCGCGAGGTTCTTTGCTGGCCAGAAACGACAGCACAGCTTCGCCGACCTTACCCAGCTGATCGTTTGGCCATGAATTGTCGGGAATCGTTTTCAACGCCTCAAACGCATTCGTCACTGATTGACGCTTCTGCAGCAAGCCGGCCAGAACTGCTGTCTTGGTGGCTTCGTGCCCTGGTAACTGCATCATGGCAGCGATGCCGACTTCCTGCAGCGTCTGTTCTGCGGCTGTGACCAAAACAGACGCTGGGATTTCCTGCTCCGTGATTCCCGGGCCGGACCAGCTGGTTTTCAGGCCGTCGCCGCCGCCGTTGTCGAAGTAGGTAACGACGATCGGGTGCAGGCCCGCAGTCAACGAAACGCGACCGTTCTTCTTAACCATCCCGTGCAGTCCGTCGTTGTTGATCAACAGACTTCCATCGATGTAGAAGCGAGAGCCGTCATCCGACGCGATGTGAAACGTGTAATTCCCCGGCCGATCAATTTTGATATGGCCGGTGAACCGCAGGGCGAACGCATCTCGTTTCTGCAGTACTGACACGTTCATGATGATCGTCGCAGCAACTCCGCTGGCTTTCGGCTGCAGCGTGGCAAGCGTTTCGATCGCAACGTTTGGGGGATTAGGAGCGAAGTAATCCACCGCCAGTCCCGGTTTCATCATCGCGCTGGATCCCGTGCTTCCCGGAAGTGTCGGTACCAGCGTGGCCACTTTTTCGAACGCAGAATTTCTTGCGACATCAGAAGTGATCAGGCTTACGGACGTCAGGATTTCCTGCAACGACGTCTGGCCGGTGTCTGCCGCTGCGAATGCGCTGTCAGCGTTGCCGTCGGCCGTCATCCACGACGCCAGCGCAACTCTACGGGCTTCTGCACTGCGACCGTTGGTGGCCAGATGTGCGATGCGATTGCGAACAGAACGGAGTTGTTCTGCCGACTGGCTGGACAGCAAACGAGCAAGACTGTTCAGGACGTTGGCACCGGCTTTGTCATCAAGGCCTTCAATCAAATTAAACAGCTGTTCAATTTCAGACGTACTGCGAAACTTCGCCAGCCCGGCCAGTGATTCCTGCAGCGCCTGAACGGGGGCGTTTTCGCGAGTCATGATCGCCTGATAGACGGCTTCGGTTTTCTCCATCTTCAGCAGCTCATTGACGCTGGAGTTGGCCAGGGCAAATGCGTTGGCTGCTGACGAAAGGCCATGCCCTGATGCCAGTTGTTCCTTGATGTACGCATTGGCATCGATTGTCCTGAGAGCCTCTTTGATGTTGAAGTCCAGCTGAATATCAGTGGGATGCAGCGCCGCACAGAAGATAATTTCCGCAGCTTCCAGCACGCCTAATTCGGCCGCCGCGATCACCGCTTGAGCTCGCACTTTGGCACCGGGATCGTTCGCCAGATCGACCAGCATTCCGATCGCATCATCGGTGGAAATCACCCCGCTGTTCGTCCTGCGACCTCCGGCTTCAACGCCCGCCCATTCTGCCAGAACTTTCACTGCAGACGCTCGAGCATTCTCGTTCGCACAACGAAGCACTCGGTTCAGCAGATCCAGGTTGGGAATGCGGTGGCGTTGGTGAGTCCATAACGCTTCGGTCAACGGACGACCATGTTCCGGATTGGATGCGTCAAACTGTTCGGCCCACTGTGTGGCCGCGGCAACAACCTCATTGCTGTCCCGGCCCGTCAACTCAAGTCGTGCTCGATAGCGTTCTCCCAGTGTCGATGAACCGAGATACTTCACGACTTCGGCGACGGGCTTGCCCTTCATTTTTGCGACGGGCATTGTCGGGCGGCCGGATGCGGTGACTCGGTACACGCGACCATGCAGGTTGTCGCGACTGGGATCTCGCAGATTGTGCTGCATGTGGCCGATCAGTGGATTCTGCCAGTCCAGAATATACAGAGCGCCGTCACCCCCGATTTCCATGTCGCTGGGTCGGAAGTTGGGATCCGTCGAATAGACGATCGTCTCGACTTCTGAGGCATGCAGGCTGGCCCCGTCTTCTTCAAACTGGTACTGCATGACTCCCTGAAATCCGATCACATTCTCAATCAGCATGTTGCCTCGCACCGACTCGGGAAAGTGGTCGCTGTCAAGAATGAGGGTCGCCGGAACGGGACGCATGCGCTTGTCAAACAACCGCTTTGGTGCACCTCGACCGGGAAAACCGACATAGTCACCGGTACCGCTGGTACCGTCGTTCACCATCTGCCGGCCCCACTGATCAAAACAGTCGCCGTGCGGATTCGGTGAGATCTTGAATTGATGATCAATTTCAAACTTCACGGGATCGAAACGAAAGACGCCGCACGTACGACTGTCGGCTCGGTATGTACGAGTTGGCGTTTCGAAGTTTTCGTAGTGAAAGATGCCTCGAGAAAAGTAAAACCGTCCCGCTGGTCCCATCACAAAACCATTGGCCGTATGATGCGTATCTGCCGAGTCGATGCCGTGGAAGATACGTTCCTTGATGTCGGCTTTGTCGTCGCCGTCTGTGTCTTTCAGAAAGAAGATGTCCGGAGTCATCGCCACCAGCACTCCGCCATTCCAGAATTCGAATCCCGTTGGATTGTGCAGACCGTCCGCGAACGTAATGCAACGATCAGCTTTTCCGTCGCCGTCGTCGTCGGGAAGAATCAGCAACTTGTCGTTCATTTTCTCCCGCGGATTCCAGTGCGGATAGGTGGGCCATGCCGCCACCCACAGGCGACCATCAGTGTCTACGGCGCTTTGGACGGGGTTGACAAGTTCCGGGAACTGTTCTTCTGATGCGAACAGGCCGATCTCCATGCCCGAGTGCATAGTCATCATTTCGATGGCTTCTTCGCCGCCCAGGAATTCGTGCTGTCCACCTTCCAGTTGTCCCTGCTTGTTGCTGATCACGGGAATAGGGTCAGGAAGATTGCTGTCGTCAACTTTGATCGTCTTTCCGTTGGCTGCTGCCCAGATCACGTTGTCGCGGTTGGCCGTCATCACGTTCAGCATTTCCAGCTCACGTTCCTGAACCACAAAGTTTGTCTGCCCGTCGACAAACTTCAGACTGGACCGACCGCCAAAGACGCTGTAGCCGTCGGTCGCTCGATAGATGTTGTGCCAGATATGATTTTTGGCCAATACGGCTTTCCGCGTTGCGGGCATTTTGTTTATCTGACCAAGCCGCTGATCAATGCTCTTTTGTGTCAGCTTGCCGTCCCTGACGACATCTGCGACGCCTGGCAATGAAAACAAGGCCTGTTCAATAAAATGAACCAGCAGTTCGTTTCCCTTCTCGTTCAGGTGAATTCCGTTGATCGTATTATGGTCCACCTGTCGCTTGAAGAGTTCGCTTGTGAGCACAAACAGGTTCACGAACTGCACGCCCTTTTCGTTGGCAACGTTTTCCATGGCGGCGGTGTACAGCTTCAGTCGAGCATTGTTTTCACTGCCGTCCGGAAGATTCGGATCCCTCAGGTCTTCGTGGGCGATCGGACTGAACAGGACCAACCTGGGAGCGGACTGACCGTTGTATTTCTGCCCCTGCAAATGATCGATGTAGTCTGCCAGGTCCTGGCGGAACGCCGGCAATCCTTCCTTGCCGGTGAATGATTCGTTGTAGCCGAAAAAGGCAAAGATAACGTCGGCCTTGACCTTAGCCAGCCACTCATCCGGTGTTCCGAAATTTTGAGACCGAGGCCGCGTGGTCAGGGTGTCGGCACTGAACCCCAGGTTTCGAAACACGAGTTCCTGCCGTGGAAATCGAATCTGCAGAATCGTTTCCAGCCAGCCGTAGTGTTGCATCCGATCGGCCAGAGTATTGCCAACGATGGCAATGTGATCGCCCTTCCGGAATTCCAATACTTCCGCCGACGCAGTCAGCGTGGCGATAGGAGAAACCAGGACAAGCAAACAAACAGGTGTGTAACGACTGAAACTCACAATGCACCTCGGGCAATGAGTAATTGATACGGGCGGGGCAGTGGCAGGCGGACGCACTCGAAAATCCGGACGAGCAGCTTACCGTGCAGCACTCCCAATAGCCACAATTAGAGCGAATTCACCTGTTCGACCGAAGCAGGTCAATGATCTGCCACCGCGGGCTGTCGGGCGAGCAATCTTTTGCCTGATGTTTCCTGCCACAGCAACGGCGGGACAGCTGCCCGCCACTTTCGGTTGCCGCCCCGCCGCGTTAGGATGCGGCCGAAATTAAAGCATTCCCTTAGCTCGGCAACTTAGAAGTCCATGTCTGCAACAATCATCGACGGAAAACTGATTTCTGCGTCTGTCCGTCAACAAATCACGGAAGAAACCACGGCGTTTACGGCTGAATCCGGCGTCACCCCGCATTTGGCGGCCGTACTCGTCGGTGACGATCCGGCCAGTCAGGTTTACGTTCGCAACAAAGAACGCGCGTGCGAGAAGTGCGGACTGAAAAGTACACTGCACCGATTGTCAGTCGACACAACTCAACAGCAGTTGATGGACCTGGTGGCTCAACTGAATGCCGACGAATCCGTGCACGGAATCCTGGTGCAGTTACCGTTGCCGAATCACCTGGATTCGACTCCGGTGCTGGATTCCATTCGACCGGACAAAGACGTCGACGGCTTTCATCCGGAAAACGTGGGCCTGCTGTTGCAGGGACGGCCTCGTTTTCTGCCGTGTACACCTCATGGTGTCATGAAAATGCTGGAACACGAACACATCAAGACAGCCGGCAAACACGCCGTTGTGATCGGTCGCAGTGACATCGTCGGAAAACCAATGGCTGCATTATTGGTGCAAAAAGGAGTCGACGCCACAGTGACGATTTGCCACAGCCGCACTGCCGACATCGCGGCCGTCACGCGGCAGGCGGACATCCTGGTGGCCGCCGTCGGCATTCCGGAGTTCGTCAAGGGCGATATGATCAAACCGGGCGCTGTGGTCATTGACGTGGGCATCAACCGAGTGAACGACAAACTGGTCGGCGACGTGGAATTTGCAGCCGCTGCAGAAAAGGCGTCCGCGATCACGCCGGTACCTGGCGGAGTCGGCCCCATGACGATCGCGATGTTGTTGCAAAACACTCTGGAGGCAGCAAAGCAGTCAGTTTGACTTCTGCAGCGACATTGGCTGATCCATGGCCGCGGTTGACGTGTTTCAGTAGCAGAACGGCTGCCCCGGCGAGACAGAATTGGTTCCGTCAATTTATGAACTGCTCTAATCAGCCAGTTGTTCGTCGGCCCATGCGGACAGGGCGTCCTGGACTTCTTTCATAACGCTGTCGCCAGCGGCTCTGGCCTGGTCCACGTCATTACCGTCGGAGATGTCTGACTGACAGAAGAAGTAGAACTTGATTTTGGGTTCGGTACCGGATGGCCGTCCGGCAATCTGAACACAAACGGGGCTGTCCGGGTCGGACTTGTAAATGAGCAGGTCGCCAGTGGGTTTTTCAATGGTGCCAATCGAATTGCCATCAGGAATGCCTGTACGTGTTCCCGTCGCGTAGTCGGCGACTTCAACAAACCGGACCGGGCCGAATTCCGCAGGTGGGTTTTTGCGCAATGTCTGCATCAGGCCGTCGATCTTCGCTTTGCCCGAAGGTCCCGTGCAATAGATCGATTTCTGGCCTTCGGCGTGATAACCGTGACGTCGGTAAAGTGTGTCCAGGTGGTCAAGCAGCGTCTTTCCCGCGGCCTTCAGTTCAGCCGCGAGTTCAAGAATGAACAGGGCTCCGACGGCACCGTCTTTGTCGCGGCAGTAGTCACCGGAAAGAAACCCGATAGATTCTTCGCAGCCAAACACAAAGTGGTCGGCACCGTTGTCTTCGATCGTCTGGGCGATCCATTTGAAACCGACCAATAGCTCATGAAATGTGCGGGCCCCGTATCCGTCGGCAACAGCTTTGACCAACGGCGTCGTCACCAGTGTTTCAATGACGTAATCGTCAGCCGAAAGCGTTCCGGCATCGCGGCGTTTGCTCAGCAGGTAGTCGGTGATTAATGAGCCTGTCTGGTTGCCGGTGATCAGGGTAAACCCACCAGCACTGTTGCGAACCATCACGCCCAGCCGATCCGCGTCCGGGTCTGACGCCAGAATCAGATCAGCGTCGTGGTTGGTTTCTTTGATCCAGTCGATCACCGGGTCAAAGACTTTCAGCAGTTCCGGATTGGGAAGGTGATTGGGGACGTTCGGGAAGTCACCGTGCGGCTGTCGGTGATCTTCAAAGATGTCCACCTTGTCAAACCCGACTTCTTGCAGGATCCGGTAAATCGAGGTTTCACCCACACCGTGCAAGGGCGTGAAAACGGCGGAGATGTCACGACTGCTGCTCTGGCTGAGGGCCACCACTTCATCGATGTACTGCGCATCAAGTGTTGCCCCGATCACTTCAATTCTGCCGGACGCCACCGCTTCAGCGTAATCAATAGACGGAATGACGTCTGCATTTTCGACTTGAGCAATGATCCCTTTGTCATGCGGTGGAACGACCTGGCTGCCGTTGGACCAGTAAGCTTTGAAGCCGTTGTCCGCCGGTGGGTTGTGCGATGCCGAAATCATCACACCGATATCGCAGCCAAGCTGGCGGACAGCGTAGGACAGAGCGGGTGTGGCTCGGTGGCTGTCGAACAGATAAACCTTGAGTCCGTGAGCCGCAAACGTCGTGGCCGTCAGTCTGGCGAAATGCATGGACTTGTTGCGAGTATCGCACGTGACGACCGCTGATCCACCTTCGGTAACACCCGATTCTTGCAGGTAGCTGGCAAGTCCGTGGGCAGATTCGGCGATCGTACGGTCATTAATGCTGGCCGGGCCGAGTTCCCCCATTGGTCCCCGGCGACCGCCCGTTCCGAAGGGAATGGCCGTCCAGAACAGTTCGTCCAGCTTGCTCCACTCCTGGGCGTCGATCATTTCCACGATTCGGCCATGATATTCGCTCATGCAGTCCTTGCTGAGCCAGGTTTTCACGTTCTGCACGGCTGCTGTGGTCAGTTTTCCTGCCGTACTCGCCTGATCGATCTTTGAAATGGTTTCTGCCGACATCGATGTCAGTCTTTCTGAGCGGGGTTGAGGCCGCAAGACCGTGGAAACTGTGTAAAAACGTGGTTTCCGGCAAGTCTACCGTTTGACTTCCTGCCTGTCATGGCCGCATAATTTGCATTTGGTGGCTGCGTTGGGCGAATTTCAATGTGCCACAATTCACCTCTCTGCAGTTCTCCCTCGGATCCAGTCACTCACTCGCATCCGCGAGACCTCGTCTTTCACAGTTCAGTTTCCTCTATTGTCTTCCGGATCTTCAACTTCCGCTGATGTTGCCAGACCGCCAGTTATTGGCATTCTGGGTGGCATCGGTTCCGGTAAATCGTCGGTTGTTCGACATATTTCCAGTCTCAATCTGCTGATCATTGACGCAGACAGGATTGGTCATGAATTGTTGCTGAATTCAGAGATTCAGTCACAGGTTCGAACCTCCTTTGGTGCAGCGGTGTTTGAGGATACGGGGGCCGTTGACCGCTCCAGACTGGCCCAGGTCGTGTTTGGTACGTCAGTGGAGCAGCAAGAGGCCCTGAAACGACTGGAACAGATACTTCACCCGGCAATTCGTCGGAGAATTCAATCACAAATCGAAACTGCGTCCAGGGATGTTGATGCAGTGATACTTGACGCGGCCCTGTTGCTGGAAGCAGGCTGGGACGCAGAATGCGATTGGCTGATCTTTGTCGATACGGCTGCGGAAATTCGTGAACAGCGAGTGGTCCGGAACCGTGGTTGGTCTGCTGAGGAACTCGCCCGGCGCGAAGCGACTCAGTGGAATCTTGAGGCCAAACGTGATCGGGCTGACTTCATCGTCGATAATTCCGGATTGATGGACGACGCCGCAGCAAACATGAATCAGATTTTTACGTCGCTTCTTTCCACGGACGCCGACAGACAATCCGACTGAAGAACTACCAAGCCCCCCGCTCAACATCTCAGTTCATTTCTTTGCCGTTCCGGCACCCCATCAATCCCGTCTTCAGCACTTCTCTTCAGCCTTTCCAGGAGGCTCGTTGCGGCCATGACTTCTACACCTTCCGGCGACAGCCCCCCAACAACCAGTGAGTCCCGTCGCCCCGACAAAGGATATTCGTCGGCCGCCAGCGATAACCGGTCGAATTCTGCCTCGACCTCATTCGCCCCATCCAAAGTTGCTGATTTCAATATCGCCGATCTGCAACGAATGCCAATGACGGAACTGCTGGAGATCGCAGAACGCGAAAAGCTGACCGAATTCAACGGACTGAAAAAACAGGATCTGATCTTCAAGATCCTGAAAGAACGTACTCGCATGAGCGGATTGATGTTCGGCGAAGGCACGCTGGAGATTCTGCCCGACGGTTTTGGGTTCCTCCGCAGTCCCGATTATCATTATCTGCCGTGCCCCGACGACATTTACGTAAGCCCCAGTCAGATTCGCCGTTTTGGCCTTCGTACCGGCGCGACGGTCGCCGGACAGATTCGTCCGCCCAAGGAGAACGAGCGTTATTTTGCTCTGTTGCGAGTCGAAGCCATCAACGGTCAGGATCCGAATCTGCTGACGGCGAAGGTGTTCTTTGACGATCTGACACCATTGCATCCAAGACAGCGGTTGCGACTTGCCGACAACGCACCGCACTTCAGCACGCGGGTGGTCGACCTGATTGCTCCGATCGGCCTGGGACAACGCGGCCTGATTGTTTCGCCACCCCGAGCCGGAAAAACGATTTTACTGCAGCAGATGGCAGATGCAGTGCGGCAGAATCATCCCGATGCGTATGTGATCGTCCTGCTGATTGACGAGCGTCCGGAAGAAGTCACGGACATGGAACGCAAGCTGAAGAGCGACAATTGTGAAGTCGTCAGCAGCACGTTTGACGAACCGTCGTCACGACACATTCAAGTCTCCGAAATGGTGATCGAAAAGGCAAAGCGGATGGTCGAATACGGCCACGACGTGATCATCTTTCTTGATTCCATCACGCGGTTGGCGCGAGCATGGAATACTGAAATACCAAATTCGGGCAAGATTCTCTCCGGCGGTGTTGACGCGAACGCTCTGCAGAATCCAAAACGCTTTTTCGGTGCGGCTCGGTGTGTGGAAGAAGGTGGCAGCCTGACCATCATCGCGACCGCCCTCGTCGACACCGGCAGCCGCATGGATGAAGTCATCTTTGAAGAATTCAAGGGGACCGGTAACACAGAACTTCATCTTGACCGGCGGATGGTCGAAAAACGGATTTGGCCGGCGATCGATGTCAACCGTTCAGGAACTCGTCGCGAAGAGTTACTGATGACCGAAGACGAATTGAAACTGGTCTGGGTGCTGCGACGCGCTCTGAACGACATGAATCCTGTCGAAGCCATGGAACTTCTGATCAACCGCATGCAACGGACAAAGTCTAACGAAGAATTCCTGATCAGCATGAATTTGAATTGAATAGAAATCACCATGCCCACGAAGATTCAAGGTGAACTTGTCTGCCCCGATGTCAGCATTGCCATCGTGGTGTCTCGTTTCAACGACCTGATTACGACCCGACTTGTTGACGGCGCGACCGAGACAATTTCACGTCATGGCGGAAACGCAGATAGAATTGACGTCGTTTCTGTGCCGGGATCGTTTGAGATTCCGCTGGCGGCGCAAAAGCTGGCCTCCAGCGGCAAATACGCCGCCGTCATTTGCGTGGGAGCCGTCATTCAGGGTTCCACCACACACCACGAATACATCAACAGCCAGGTTGCCGCCGGGATCATGAGTGTATCGCGGGATACCGGAGTCCCGGTGACCTTTGGCGTGATTACGTGCGAGTCGATGGACCAGGCCCTTGATCGTGCCGGCGGCAAAGTCGGCAACAAGGGAGTTGAAGCTGCTCTGGCGGCCATCGAGATGATCAATCTGTTAAAGAAACTTTAGTCCATGCCCCGTCGATCTGATGCCCGCAAGTGTGTTCTGCAGATGTTGTATCTGCTGGACCGGAATCCCGACGCCGATCTGCACAGAATCCGAGCTACCGTTGAACAGGATCTGAAGAACAAAGAACTGATCGAATTTGCATGGCAAATGATTACCGGTGTCCGCGAATGCCAGGACGAGCTGGATCAGCAGATCACCAACGTCGCTCAGAACTGGCGGATCGAACGCATGGCCCCCACTGATCGCAATGCGATTCGCGCCGGGCTGTTCGAAATGCAACAGGTGGGCACGCCAGCCGCGGTCGTGCTGAACGAAACCGTCGAACTGGCTCGTACGTTCGGGACCGAGCATTCGTCATCGTTCGTCAATGGGATTCTGGACAAGCTCAAGCCGGAACAAACGACCGAGGCCCCGACGAGCGAAGAAACTCAGGCGTAGCTGGTCTCTCGGGGCGCGCTCTGTCCGCGTTGCAGTTGTCAGCCACGTCTTTGTAGTCTGTTGCGCAATTAAGTAGCATGGTCGGTGTTTGACAGACCTTCGTTTACGCAGATTGTCCAGACATGTTGCGAATTTCCGTTGTGCTGCTGCACGTGAGTCTCTTGTTTGCCGTGAGCTCTCCTCATGCTTCGGCCGACGAAACGGAATTCGATCGCGACATTCGGCCGATCCTGAACGATCACTGTGCCGGGTGTCATGGAGGCGTCAAAAAAAACGGCGGCTTCAGCGTCATCAGCCGCAAACTTCTGCTGGCGGAAACAGATTCGGGAACAGTGGTCGTAGTTCCAGGGGATGCTGGCGGCAGTGAGTTGCTCAGACGAGTCAATTCGAAGGACCTTGATTCCCGCATGCCGCCTGAAGGTCACGATGGGCTGAGTCCGGCCGAAAAGTCCGTGCTGAAAAAGTGGATCGAAGAAGGGGCCAGGTGGCCGTCGCATTGGGCATACGAACCGGTACCACCGTTGCGCAACGCCAATCTGTTCAGGGGGCAACATCCGGTTGACTGGTTTGTTCACAGAAATCTGGATGAACGCAGCATCAAGCCGTCGCCGCCTGCGGATGCGTTGACTCTGATTCGCCGGTTGTCACTGGACCTGACCGGTCTGCTGCCCAATACCGGCGCGGTTCGGCAGCTGAACAACTCACGCACCCCCTTCCCTGTGGATTCGCCCGCTCTGGCGACCATCATCGACAGCTACCTTGCCGTGCCACATTTCGGCGAACGCTGGGCGCGACACTGGCTGGATGAAGCTCGGTTCGCCGATTCCGAAGGTTACGAAAAAGACTCCGTCAAGAATGATGCCTGGCGATTTCGCAACTGGGTGATAAAAACCATCAATGACGACATGCCATTTGATGATTTTACACGAAAACAGCTGGCCGGCGATCTATTGCCCAGTCCTTCACAAGACGACCTGATCGCCACCAAGTTTCATCTGCAGACTCAGTTTAATCTGGAAGGCGGAGTGGACTCCGAAGAAGACCGCACGAAACGCGTGATCGATCGTGTGGGGACGCTTGGTTCTGTGTGGATGGGTTCGTCCGTCGGCTGCTGTCAGTGTCATGACCATCCGTACGATTCGTTCCTCCAAAAAGACTTCTACCGACTGTATGCGTTCTTCAACAACACCGACTTCGCAGCCGACTTTCTGGGAACAGAACCCCAAGACGCCGACAAATTGCGAGGTGCACGTGATAAGAAAATGAAGGAACTTGCTGACCTGTTAAAGAAACAGGTAACCGACAAAAACTATAGTGACACCACACAAGGCAAGCTCAGTCAATTGCGGTCCTACGACAGCAGCAAAGGCTTCACGCGATTTATGACCGAACGGTCAGACCAGCGGCGGCCCACGTACATTTTCACGCGCGGCGATTTCCAAAGGCCGATGATTGATCAGGGAACCGTCATCGCCGACATTCCTGAAGGATTTGGCAGCATCAACGTCGGTGATGCGACTCCGACACGGCTGGACCTGGCCAACTGGCTGGTCAGTCCGCAAAACCCGATGACGGCTCGAGTGACGGTCAACAAGATCTGGATGCACCTGTTTGGTCAGCCACTGGCTGGCCAACCCCAGGAATTCGGTTCGCGCGGAGCGGTGCCCTCTCATCCGGAGCTGCTCGATTATCTGGCCCGCTGGTTCATGGACGAAGCGGGCTGGAGTCGAAAAAAACTGATTCGTTTTATTGTGTCATCACAGACGTATCAACAGTCGTCAGCAACTCGTCCTGAGTTGCTTGATATCGATCCTGACAATCGTTTGGTCGCACGGCAGAACCGGTTCCGCGTGGAAGCTGAAATTGTTCGCGACATCAGTCTGCAGGCGGCCGAACTTCTGTGCACCACAGTTGGCGGCAAGAGTGTATTTCCGCCGCTGCCGGCCATCGTGATTCAACAGACTTATGCCGGCAGCAACAAGTACAAAGCGTCGACGGGCGAAGACCAGTTCCGGCGCGGGCTGTACACGTTCTTTCGCCGTACGGCGATCGATCCAAACCTAAGCACTTTTGACTGCCCCGACAGTAGTCTGACCAGAGCACAGCGTGACCGCTCCAACAATCCTTTGCAGGCTCTGGCGACAATGCACAACGAAGTATTTCACGAAGCCGCTCAGGCATTTGCAGTGCGCCTGTTGCAATCCGCTTCGTCAAACACGGATGAAGAACGAATCAACGAAGCGATGCAGATCACCACCGGACGCTCGCCGAGTCAGGCGGAGAGAGCCACAATCCTTAAGCTGCTGATATCCTCACGCGAACACTTTTCGAATGATGCAGCGGGAGCAACGGCCTTAATTGGACCACACGCCGCAACAGATGTTGCCGTTGCGGAAAACGCAGCGTGGGTTGCCATTACTCGTGTTATTCTCAATCTGGATGAGTTTCTGACGCGAAGTTGACATCCGATTTCGCAAGCCCTTTGTTTTCTCGCGACAGTGTTGAATGACTATTATGGCTAACAGCCCGAACGCCAATCCGGACGCGTCAGCATCATCGCCCGGACGCGGCGGAAAAATGCGTGCGTTTCTCTGGCTGGCCGCCTTCAGTGTAGTCACTGTATTAACAGCGAATCTGTTTCTTCTGTCATCGCAGCTACGGCAGATTTCCCACAACAGCCAACAGCAGGCATTCTGGGCACTTAGCCATCCGGGAATTACGCCGGAAGCACGAACGGATTACTTTCTGCGCCTGGCGGCGAACGGAAACGCAGAATGGAAAAGCGCGATTCTGAAGAAGCTTACTCTGGCCGATGCGGACCTATCCGGCACAAATCTCGAATCGGCCAGCTTCGTCTCCTGTGACTTTGCCAACGCAATCCTGTCCGACGGTGCCATGAACCGAACTGGATTTGATCTGTGTGATCTGAGCCACGCAGATCTGTCACAATCGAACCTGCGGAACTCTTCCTTTTTCAAAGCCACACTGGTGGAAACAGATTTTCGGAATGCCAACTTGTTGTCTGCATCGCTGGAACAGGCCAACGCCCGCAAGGCAAACTTCGTGGCGGCAAGAATGGGGGATATTTTTCTGGCCATGGCGGATCTTACGGAAGCCGACCTGACAGGTGCCGACCTGAGCGGAGCCAATCTGGAAGCAGCCGTGCTGAAAGCATCAGATCTGGCGCTGGCTAACTTTTACGGCACTCATCTTGAGGACACCGATTTCACTGACAGCAACTGGTGGCGTGCACGAGGATTCAGTTCTCAACAGCTGGACGAGATGACTCTCAGGTTTGCCCCAACTCCCGAGGCAGCAGAGTCACGTCAGCGAGACTTTGAAATCTGGTTGAGTCGACGCCTTGGCGAATCATCAGAGTCGCAGAACGAACGGGCGGAATAGATCAGTCACCCAACAGATAAGACCGCAACTGCCGCATGATCTGCTCACAACGGAGTTCGAAAACGGCGTCCGTGCTCACTCGGCCGAGCGGTACAATGGTCACGGCAATGTGACGCTTCGTCTTTGATTCGCCGGTCATGGAGTCTGTTTCCCGAGTCGTTTCAAATTTAACATCGAGTTCGACGGCTTGTTTTTCCGGCGCGTTGCCCCAGCGACGAGTAAAACCGACTGAACCCATTTGCATCTTCAGATGCCCATGTTCCTGGTGTGTCACCTTCACATCGCAGGCACTGAGAAAAGCGTTGAGCTTCATGGCCGTCAATTCGAGCGACGTCGACATCCGGATTTCGTCGACAAACTGCCGAACATCGTCGACACAGGTGATCTTGGATACCACGTCTTCGATCAGGACCTCCTGTTCCAGCCCGGCTTGCTTGTCCTTGTCCTGATCTTCCCAACAAGTACGATTGCGGCCGGTTTCTTTGGCACGATAGAGGCAACTGTCGGCACGCTCAAGCAGCGTCTGAACGCTGTCGCCCAGACGGGCAATGGCCACACCAAATGAGGATGTAATGTTCAGTCTGCTGATACCGCCGACGGAACTTTTTGCAATGGCATCGCGCAGCCGCTCAGAACGACGAATGCCTGCTTTCAAATCGGTATCGGGGCACAGCACAACGAATTCTTCGCCGCCGTAACGAGCAATAATCTCACCAGAATATGTTTCGTGCTGCAACAGTCGCGTCAGGTCAACAAGAACCTGGTCGCCCGCCTTGTGACCATATGTATCGTTCACATTCTTAAACTTGTCGACGTCCAGAAAAATCATGCTCAGCGGGCGCGTCCCTTCATGATTGTGGAAGTCGTCCAGCAGATGCCGCAACTGAGTTTCCAGCTGACCTCGGTTGGCTACGCCAGTCAGCGCATCGCGAGTCGCCGCCAGCTTCAGCTCAACGTACTCGCGTGTCTCGCGTCGAACCCCGCCCTTGCAACGAAACAACTGAACCAGACCGGTAATCTTGTTCGGACCGTCCGTGATCGGCAGGGTATAGACGTCAACGCTGATCTGACTGGTTTCGCTGACGTCGCAAAGGCGACTCGTAAACTGAGGCCGCCCGTTCCGCAGAACCTGCGAAACAATTTCTTCCGACGGCTCTCGGTGTTTGTCTGTCGTCTGCACAATCGGGGCCAGCCGAATATCCGATGGCAGCCATGCCCGACCGGAAACGTCCCGAAGACTCTTCCCGGAAAGTTCTTCCATCCCTTTTGACCAGATGCAGTAATTGCCGCTCGCGTCCAGCACAAAATAGCCGTCGTAAAGCGTCTGAAACTGATACAGCACGTTAAGAATCTGTGACAGAACCACAACCTCCGTGCGTTCATCATCCTCCAGCCGGATTGGTTCTTCCGGCTTGCCGAAGTCGTCACCCAAAGCAAACAGCACACCACCGTCACTCTGATACCACCGATTCAGCGTGCGAACCACGTTGCCGTCATACCGACTTCCTGATTGTTCATTGAGAATATCGATGACTTCTTCGTGAGTCATGCCACGCCGATACGACTTTGGTGAGCTGAGAGAATCGTACGCATCGGCAACGGCAAGGATACGCGGCCCCAGCGGGAGTTCCTGCGATACACCGCTGCCCTTCGCTTCCACACCCGCCCCGTCAAAGTTGTTATGCAGCAACGTCAGCAAAGTCACCAGACTTGGATCAACATGCAGCGCTTGAAGCATGCAGATGGCCGCGTGGTGATACAACGTCACGTAATCGTATTCTTCGCTGCTGAGCTTTCCCGGCTTTTTCAGAATGTGTTCGGGCACACCGATCTTGCCGATGTCATGCACCAGAGCCGCCAGTTCCAGTTCGGCCCGTTGAGCGTCTTCCCAGCCCATGAGTTCCGCAAGGCCACGAACAATCGCCGAAATTCGCTGCCCATGAAGAATGATCGACGGATCGCGGACCTTCATGGCTCGCAGCAGCATCGTGATCACACCCCGCGGAATTGGTGGGCGATTGCTGCTGGACGCCAATTCACTTCGGGCCTGTTCGCACAGCGCAAGCAAACGATTCAGAACGGCGCAGGTGTCTGTCGGGACTGCCGGCGTCAGCGGACAATACATCGTGGAAGTCTGGTGGCCGACAGTGGCTTGAGACACGAATTTCAGACCTGCTTGAGTACAACGGACTACGTCCACCTGGCAACAGGTGTGTGTAGACTTAGGGAAACGCATGTTGTAAGTCTAGTTCATCAACGACGTTCGTTACCGATTCACTGCATGGATTTCAAAATTCAAAATCAACACAGTCAGACCAATCGCTGCAATCCACGCCCCATGATCCACATAGCCGTCGTGTCCCGCCAGTCCGGTAAGGTCAAAAAATCGATCACTCGTCCAGTCGGAGCGTCCGTTTCCAAACGTGCCGCACGGAATGCCCTGGTGGATGGCATGCGGATGGGGCTACCCGATCGCAAACTGCGTGCTGCCACTTTCCCGACCGTGTTGGCTGAGTTCGTGTCAGTCGTTAGCATGCGGTTTCTGACACAACGTGATCTGAAAATCAGACGCCCGAGTCCCCGCCAGGTTACTCAATGCCCACAGCCAGCCCTACCGATCTTGCCGTTGTTGCTGTCTATCTCGCAGCCGTCACCATTCTGGGCTGCGTCATGTCTCGGAAGACCCACACGGCCACAGAATTCATTTCCGCCGGGGGCTCGTTGCCGGGATGGGTGGTCGGACTGTCCATCATTGGCACCTTTGTCAGCAGCATCAGCTTCATCGCCAATCCAGGAAAGACCTACTCGGGCAATTGGAACCCCTTCGTCTTCGCGCTATCGCTGCCGTACGCCGCACTGATCGCCACTGTCTATTTTGTGCCGTTCTTTCGCAATTGCGGAAGTCTCTCAGCCTACGAACACCTTGAACGCCGATTCGGAGCGTGGGCCAGGCTGTACTCTGCCTCGTTCAATGTGATGTACCATATCGGCCGAATCGGAACGATTCTGTTCGGCGTGTCTCTCGCGGTCACTGCGTTAATCAACGTTCCCATGTGGATTTTGATCATCGGTCTGGGAGTGTTGGTTATTGGTTACACGCTGATGGGTGGAATCGAAGCGGTCATCTGGACGGATGTCGTACAGAGTATCGTTCTGATCGGCGGGATGCTGGTGTGTCTGGTGCTGCTGTTGACAAACGTTCCCGGTGGTTTCATGGGAATCATCGAAGGTGCACAGACACCCGTCGAGAATAAACTGTCGCTGGGCAGTCTGGATTTTGATTTCTCGACGTCAACATTCTGGATGACGCTGGTCTTTGGATTGTTCATCAACCTGCAGAACTTTGCCGCCGACCAGACGTTCGTGCAGCGATATTTTGCGGCTCGTTCTGAACAGGATGCTCGCCGCAGCGTGTGGCTGGGGGCCCTGGCCTACCTGCCGATTTCTGCCGTGCTGTTCTTTATTGGCACCGGCCTTTTTGTGTTCTACAGCACTGTCGGAAACCTGCCGGAAGGGACGTCCGCGGATGCCGTCCTGCCGCATTTCATCATGTCCGAACTTCCGACGGGGCTGTCCGGCCTGTTGATCGCTGCCATTCTTGCGGCTGCTATGAGTACCGTCGATTCCTCGCTGAACAGTTCGGCAACGTTGTTGTTGTGCGATGTCAGAAATCGCTTCTTCGTCACCAACACAGAACTGACCGCCGACGGCGCCAAACGTGCTGCAGCAGCAGAACTTCGGTTTCTGCGAATCATGACCGTCGTTCTGGGCATCGCCGGAATTGCCGTGGCCCTGGCCATGATGGACATCAAGTCGATGCTGGATGTCTGGTGGAAGATCTCGGGGGTCCTCAGTGGCGGCACATTGGGCCTGATCCTGCTGGCTCGGTTCACCAAGGCAACCGGAGCCGTCGGATCCGGCCTGGGAGTCTTCGTCGGCATCACTTCCATCTGCGCCATCGTGCTGGCAGATATGAAGAACCCTCCCGATTGGATGGCACCGCTATGCGATGCGACACGCCCAATTCTGGATTATCTTCATCCGTTGATGGCAATCGTCGTGGGAACACTACTGGTGGTCGTCATCGGAGTGGTCTTTTCGTCGAAAGACAAATCAGTGAACACGCATTAGTGATCTTTCAGAACTAAGTTTTAGTGAGGAAAACGGGGTCAGGTACCAAAAACCGGAACGGCCCGAAGGGTGCTTCG
>JAPYTO010000088.1 GCA_029941865.1 Fuerstiella sp.
CGTCTGTCCAGGGGCAAAGCTCTGCGGACGTGTCAGGTGGCCGTATGTTCGCCGGGCGAGGTTTCGTGAACAGTTCCTTTCGCCGCAGTCCGTTGCAGTCTTCAGTTCGAACATGACAATTCCGAAACCGAACAAGAGATCTAATGCAGGCCCTAAACTCACTGCGAGGGGGGGCAACGCAGACGAAGTCAACGTCCTGGTTTCCGTATGCTGGCGATGGCGTTGGCCGGGACAATCGCGCTCGGCGGAGTAGAAGTGATTCTGCGGGTTTTCAGCGATGACGACCGATATTTTCCCCACCACCCGAACACGGTGGAGCACTTTTACCCATCAAATGAGATTACCCCGGGCGTCACGGGCATTTCTCGCGTCACCATAAACTCCCATGGTACGCGCGGTCCGGAATTGGAAGGGCAGAAAACGCGTATTCTTGCCGTCGGCGGAAGCACGACGATCTGTAATATCGTGGATGATTGTGAAGCGTGGCCCTCTTTGCTAATGGAGTACCTGAATGACGCTCCGGAAAATGAGGGTGGCGTATGGGTTACAAATAGCGGGATATGCGGCACGCATTCCGAACATCATCTGATGCACGCCACGTATTTGCTGCCGAGGCTCCCGCGCATCGACTACATGGTCGTTTACGCGGGCATAAACGATCTTGGATACTGGCTCCACAACAAGAAATTCGACCGACGATATCTCGACGATTCGCGGAATTGGTCCGGCCGCATCGGCGAATCATTTCGCCAGTGCAGCTTTACGAGTCGGACCGATCCTTGGTTCAAACATTGCCAACTCTGGAAGCTCGGCTCCAGGGCAAAGGCCCGATACCAGACGTGGCATGCGACCGCGGGTTCATTGGACGAGAACGGGATCATTGTTCAGGATGAACGTCTTCTCTGGCTGAAGCAAAGACAATTGAAGCGACAGCAGCGACTCAAGGTGAAGATTCCGGCCGCCAAACTCGAAACGCTGTCAGCAGCCCTGGACAGCTACGCGAGCAATCTGAATGCCATAATCGATTGCGCGAGACAGTGCGGCGTCGAGCCAATACTTATGGCGCAGGCCATGCCGGAGCATGCTTTGTCCTCTGACGAGCGAGAGCGCCTCTGGATGGGAAGCATGGATGGTGGGAATACGTACGTTCTTCATTCAGAGCGACTCGAGATGCTGGCGAAGTATAATGACCGTATGCGCAAGGTCGCCGAAAAACGGCATGTCTTGTTCCTCGATCTTCCGACGCACCTGAAGTCCGTACGTCACGCGTACTACGATGACTGTCATTTCAATGAACTGGGTTGTCGCGAAACTGCCCGATTCGTGGCAGAGCAGCTACAACCGGTTCTGAAGACCCCGCGAGAGACCTCTCCGCAGGTGTCGGTCAATCGTGTCCATGGCACATTGTGACACCAGTGGATAGCACCGAATGGTGCTTCTGCGACCGGCACAACGCCCCATGTACCGTCACTGACCTCGTCGAGTGTTCCGGATATAGGTCCGGATTTGTGTGGCTCAGCCGTGGCCGAGTACTGGTTTCTGACGGGGCACCGCACAGCTGATGTTTACGGTGCAGGTCCGACGGCAGACGTGTCTCGAGGGCTTCTATGTCGATCGCGGGCTGGGAGGGGACCGGCCGAGCAGCAACATTGCAAAATTGCACATTGTTGCCTGCTGATTCCGCCAGTATTCGGTCTAGCATCGATTCGCGAAAATGCGATAGCCTCCGCGCAAATCAGGGGATACAGGCGGTATTTGCCTGAACATGCCTCTTGAGGTGCCTCCAGATCCTAAAGAACTTGTGTCACCCAGGAGGACGAAGTCCGCGCAGACCAGTGCCACCAAGGATTGTCGACTTTATATAGTATGGGTAAGACAGAGAGACCGCGGGTTCTGTTCTTGAATCGATCGTACTGGCCGGATTCAGAAGCGACTGGGCAGTTATTGACGGCTCTGTGCGAGTCCCTTGTTGATAAATTTGACGTTCACGTTCTGGCTGGTCAGCCCAATTCTTCATCCGCACCGGACGGTTGGCAATCTGTGAGGGAACGCAACGGTGTGACGATCCACCGAGCCTCACACACGTCATTTTCCAAACGCTATATGTTGTTGAAGGCCGTCAGCTTCGTCTCGTTCGTGATGGCGTGCCGGCGCAGAATTCATCGAGTTCCGCAACCAGATGTCATTGTCTTTGAAACAGACCCATTCTTGATGCCGTTCGTGGCCGACAGGCTTCATCGCTCGACAGGCTACTCAATGGTCGGCTACCTGCAGGATATTTATCCTGACGTCGCTGTTGCACTCGGTAAGGTCCACAACGGTTGGCTAATTCGCAAACTTCGGTCTGCTTTGTTTGACGTGTACAAACGGTGCCAACGCATGATCGTGCTGAGTTCTGATATGCAGCAGTTGCTGGTGGCCGACGGAATCTCGTCAGAAACGACTTGTGTGATTCCGAACTGGGCGGATTCCGATTCGTTTCGTCCCGTCGATCGGGACAATGTTTTTCTGCAGCGGCACAGTCTTGAAGGCAAGTTTGTCGTCATGTATTCAGGAAACCTGGGGCTGACTCAGCGTCTGGAAGACTTCGTCGAAGCCGCAGCGCTGCTTCAGGGCGAGTCAGACGTTCATTTTGTGTTCATTGGGCAGGGAGCGAGAAGGGCGGATCTGGAACGGCAGGTGAAAGATCTGGGGCTGGCCAACGTTTTTTTTTGACTATCAGCCGATCGAAGAGCTGGCCCACAGCCTGAGTGCCGCCGACCTGCATCTTATCCCGTTGAACAAAGCCTTAAGTCAGTGTCTGATGCCAAGCAAGCTTTATGGCATTCTGGCCGCCGGTCGTCCCTATCTCACAACTGCCCCCGAAGGCGGTGAACTCTTCGGAATCACTCAAGACGAGCAGGTTGGTTTTACTGTGCCCTCCGGTGATCCAAAAAAAATTGCCGATGTCATTCTCGCGGCCAGGGCGAATTCCAGTGAACTTTGTGCGATGAGAGAGCGAGCGCGGCAACTGGCTGAGTCGCGTTTCACGAAGCACCACTCGGTCGCAGCTTTTGCCAACGTCCTGACGGAAGTCGTTTGAGCGGCAGTCCCGTTCGCCGTTCCGATGTACTCTCCCGTTTTCCGCCACATTCTGCCACAGACCATCGAAGGTCGAAACGAATGCAGTTTATTGATCTGAAACACCAGTATTCGCTCTATCAGGACCAAATCGACCAGCGGATGCGCGCCGTGCTCGATCACGGTCGCTTCATCATGGGGCCGGAAATTGGCGAGCTGGAAGCGGGGCTGGCTGAATTTGCCGGCACGAAGCACGCGGTCACCGTCTCCAGCGGCACGGCAAGCCTGGAAATCGCATTGCGAGCTCTTGGGATCGGACCGGGTGACGAAGTGGTCACAGTGCCGTTCACCTGGATCAGCAGCGCCGAAGTGATCAAGCTGGTCGGTGCGACCCCAGTGTTTGTCGACATCGACGCCGACTCGTTCAATATCAACGTCGATCAACTTGAACGAGCGATCACGCCACGCACCAAGGCCATTCTGCCGGTATGCCTGTTTGGGCAAATGCCGGACTTCACCCGAATGAACGAGATCGCCGCGAAGCACGGCGTCCCCATTCTGGAAGATGGAGCTCAGAGTTTCGGTGCGACGCAGGATGGGCGACGAAGCTGCTCAGTCACCACTGTTGGCAGCACGAGCTTCTTCCCCGCGAAGCCACTCGGATGTTATGGCGACGGCGGAGCCCTGCTTACGGACGATGACGACTTGGCCACGGTGCTGCGGGCGATCCGAACGCATGGTGGTACAAAGCGACATTACCACACGCTGGTCGGAACCAACGGCCGAATGGATACGCTTCAGGCAGCCGTCGTTCTGGCCAAACTTCCTCACTTCCAGAATGAAGTGAAGAACCGTGGCGACATCGGGGCACGCTATTCTGACTTGCTCCACAATGACTGCGAAATACCGAGAGTCTCCGCTGGAAACACTCACGTGTACGCTCAGTACACGATCCGTGTCGTAAACCGCGATCAGATTGCAGCTTCGCTGAGGGAGCAGGGGATTCCATCTGCGGTCTACTACCCGAAGTGCCTCCACGAACAGCCCGTGTTTGCCGATCTGGGATACGAATGGGGAGACTTTCCGGAGTCTGAACGGGCGTCAAGAGAAGTCCTGAGTCTCCCGATGCATCCGTTTTTGTCCGAGTCGGAACAGGATCGCGTCGTTGACGCCCTAAGGACAGCGGTTGGCCATACACACGTCGATGCAGAACAGGCTGCGTAGCAGCAACAGCAATCAGTTCTCTTTGCTTGATTGAGAAAAAATTATGCCCAATCGCGATTTAGCTCTGATCGGAGCCGGGTACTGGGGTAAGAACCTGGCTCGCAATTTCCTGCATCTCGGCGTTCTGCACACGATGTGCGACCGAAGTGAGGCAACGCTTGCGAGCTACGGCGATGAGTACGCTGCCGTCCAACGACAATCGTCATTCGATGCTGTTCTGGCTAAGCCAGAAGTCTCGAGGATTGCCATCGCTGCCCCTGCGATCTGCCACTTCGAGCTGGCGAAACAGGCGCTGGAGGCAGGCAAGGATGTTTACGTCGAAAAGCCGTTGTGCCTGAATCCGGAAGATGCGGAAACTCTCATCACCATCGCAGCAGAACGCGATCGCGTGCTCATGGTCGGGCACCTGTTGCAGTATCACGCATACGTTGAAAAACTCAACGAAATGGTGCGATGCGGTGAGCTCGGCAAGCTCTATCACATTACATCCAACAGACTAAACCTTGGGAAAATCCGTCAGGAAGAAAACTCGCTGTGGAGTTTTGCACCACACGATATTTCCGTCATCCTTGGACTCGCCGGTGGGCTGCCGGACGAGGTCGTCTGCCACGGAGAACAATACCTCACGGACGGCGTCGCGGACACGACACTCACGCAGTTGAAGTTCAGCAGCGGCCTGCGAGCACACGTCTACGTCAGCTGGCTGAACCCGTTTAAGGAACAAAAACTCACTGTCGTTGGTTCAGACGGCATGGCAGTGTTTGATGACACAAAGCCGTGGGATGAAAAACTGACCGTCTACCGCAAATATCTGACGTGGACAGAAGGAAACTTTCCGTCGGTCAATAAGAGCGACGGTGAAGCCATCGTTGTCGAGCAATCCGAACCGCTCCGCAGCGAGTGTCAGCACTTCATTGACAGTTGTGAAGCGCGATCTGTGCCACGCACTGACGGTGCCGAGGGGTTGCGTGTACTGCAGGTTCTGGATGCCGCCCAGCAGAGTCTGGATACAAACGGTGCGACAGTGTCACCATCAACGACGAAAGCAAGGGCCACATTTTTTGCCCATTCGACAGCAACGATCGACAATGGTGCTGCCCTTGGTCAGGAAACCAAAGTGTGGCACTATTCGCATATCAGTGATAACGCCGTAATCGGTCCCCGTTGCAATATCGGGCAGAATGTTTTCATTGCCCCCACCGTGAACATTGGGAGCAACGTCAAGATTCAGAATAACGTTTCGGTCTATGCCGGAACAACGATCGAAGATGACGTATTTCTGGGGCCGTCATGTGTCCTGACCAATGTGTCGAATCCCAGAAGCCAGGTTGTTCGGCGTGATGCGTACGAAGAAACGGTTATACGGCGAGGTGCCACGATTGGGGCCAATGCTACAATCGTGTGCGGTGTTACGATCGGTCGCTATGCCTTCATTGCAGCAGGGGCGGTCGTCACCAAAGACGTTTCAGACTACGCCATTGTCATGGGCGTCCCGGCAAAACAAAGCGGCTGGATGAGCCGCCACGGGCATGCCCTGAGATTCGGCGCAGACGGCACGGCGACTTGTCCGGAGTCCGGACTGCGGTATTTACAGAATGACGATGGTGTGCATTGCGAAGATCTGGCTGAAGACCTACCACTTCCGACACCGCTACAACGCAACCAGCGGCCAATCCAGGTTTTCAGGGCTGCCTGAAGGCGGTGTCGAGACACGTGTGACGAAGTCAATTTGGGATGGAATACCCTCGATTCATTTAATGCGTTATGCAACCAGACTCACGTGGCCCCAGTTCGCGTCGATGCAGCGGATCGCAGGTTCGCGTTTTCTTCGCGCCGTGGCAACGCTTTCGAGCGGCCAGTCCCTGGCCGCCATCACTTCCATCGCGGCGGCTCCGATCCTGGGACGGCTGTATCAGCCTGCGGAATATGGTGTGCTGGGAGGCTATATGGCTGTGTCGAGTGTGCTCACAGGAATCGGCAACTGGCAGTATTCGCAGGCCATTATTGTCGAAAACCGTGAGAACAAAGCGCACGCGCTTGTTCGGCTCTGCGTAATAACCACGCTGGTAACAGCGTTGTTTTCAGCATTGGTCGGCGCCGCCATCTTCCTTTATCCAGCAAGCTCTTTTCAGGCAGAGCGAAGCTGGTTTTTGCTGCTACCTGTCACGACCATGACTGGAGGGCTAACTGCGGCCTGGACGGCGATGGCCAACCGCAGACGGCGATATCGCCCGATGGCTGCAGCGCAGGTCGCGTCAGTGTTTATCACTGTGTGCGGATCGATCGCTTTCGGATTTGCCGGATTCGGATATGTCGGCCCGATTGTGGCGTATCTGATGGGGGCGGTTGTTTCATGTCTGTTTTATGCTCATATTTATTACACGCTTCCCGATTGTCGAAAATACGCCCTGACACGTCGCCGACTGGTAGCGATGGCGGCTAAACATCGGGGTTTCGCGTTGTTTTCGACGCCGTCTTCATTCGTGGGCAACTTTGCGATGCAGGTTCCCGTCTACGCCCTTGGTCTTCAGGGGGCAACAGGGATGATAGGGCTGTTTTCCAGGGCTCGGCAGCTGTTGAGCATGCCCATTACTTTGGTAGGCGGATCGATCGCTCAGGTGTTTCAGCAGAGAGCGGCCGTGGACTATGCAACGACGGGCAATTGCGAACGGATCTTCCGCTCGACATTCTGGATGCTGTTGGGAATTGGGCTGTTGCCAACGCTTCTGATGGCGATTGCAGCTCCCTGGTTATTTGAGGTGTTCCTGGGACCTCATTGGCGTCCGGCGGGCGAAGTCGCTCGAGTGTTGGCGCCGATGTTGTTGCTGCGTCTGGTTTGCAGTCCGCTGGCAACGGTGTTTGCGATTACGGGTGCACAACGCGAAGACTTTGTTCTTTCAGTGGTCACAACTTTTGTTACTGCGGTTGCCGTCGCTGTGCCATTGCTGCTGAACTGGCCCTCCATTTGGATCGCGATTGGCTTTTCCGGCAGCTACTGCCTGACGTATTGCATCTATCTCTGGCGTGGCTATCAACATTGCAAATGTTAGCGAAAACGATTCACAGTATTCGAAGAATACCGATACGTTTGTGCCGGAGAATCTGCTGTCTGTTTCCGTACTTTTTATTTGACCAGCGGACCCGTGATACGCAGACACCAGCAAGTTTTGATGACTGGTATCGGCAGCACATTCTTGGCGTTAATCGTGGACCGTATTGGCCAGTGCACCCGAGCAGTGTGGTTGTCGGTTGGAAGAATATTCTGGCGGGTGTTGAGACGTCACCGGGCTTAAGTCCGGGCTGTTATATACAAGGTGAGGGGGAAGTGCATATCGGTGACTATACACAGATCGCGCCAAACGTGGGCATCATCAGCGCAAACCATGTCCTGGGCGACAGTCGCCAACACGAACGCGACGTGGTCCGAATTGGCGAATACTGCTGGCTTGGGATGGGGGCGATCATATTGCCAGGAGTAATGCTGGGCGACCATACGATTGTCGGAGCCGGTGCAGTCGTAACGAAGTCGTTTCCAGATGGCTACTGTGTTATCGCTGGCAACCCCGCATCGAAACTGAAGGATCTGGATCAAACTGCCTGTGTAAAACACCGGAGCCCCCATGAATACCATGGGTATATTCCCCGGGCTGATTTCGAAGTCTTTCGCAAGAAGTTCCTGAACGTCTAAGAATGATCACGATCATTGATTATGACGCCGGGAACCTGAAGTCTGTACAGAACATGCTCCGATCAATCGGAGTTGATTCGAAAATAGCGAGTACGGCTGGCGATTTGCAAAATGCTGCGAAGCTAATTCTACCCGGCGTTGGTCATTTTGACTTCGGCATGAAAAACCTGACGGAACGGGGAATGATCGACGTGCTCAACGAGAAGGTGCTCGAACAAAAGACACCGATACTGGGCATATGCCTCGGAGCGCAGTTGCTGACTCGCGGAAGTGATGAAGGCAAGTTGCCGGGACTGGGCTGGGTAGCGGCCGACACCTGTTGTTTCGATGTGGCTCGACTTGACGACAGTTTGCGCGTGCCCCATATGGGCTGGGCCGACACCCAATTCAAAAGTGCCAGCCCACTGTTTGACGGGTTTGACGAGACGCCAAGATTCTATTACGTACATTCGTATCACATTGTCTGTGATGATGACTCCGTTGAATTGTGTCATGCGACTCATGGCTACCGATTCGTGGCGGGGGTAGTGCACGGCAACATTGCCGGCGTTCAGTTTCACCCCGAGAAGAGCCATTCGTTCGGGAAAAAACTGTTGGCGAGTTTTGCTCAGGTCTTCTGACCCCGCACCTGGGCGTGTTGCAGATCGCGTGCGAACGCCGCGTCATTCCGTTAGCTGCGTGTCCGAGATTTCGTCGCATCCTTTTATTCGTTTAGCCTAAAGCAGTCCTCATGATTCGACCACTCATCAGGACGTTACGCCAACACAATCGACAGTTGACGAACGAACTATTGTTTGAGCCCCTTAACGAAGGCCGACGGGCTCGGCTGTTAGCCAACTATTTCTCGTGGCACCTGCTTCATAAATACTGCCGGCGTCGCTGGATTATTCGATTTGACAATGGTCTTAAATCGTACGTCTATCCATACCCGGACCACGATGCCGGTGAAGTCAATATCTGGACACGCAACGTAGACTGGCACGACATTAACCTGGTCAGAAGCATTCTGAAACAGGGGGACTTCGTTGTTGATGCAGGTTGTAACGTGGGCAATCGAACGCTGGCAATTGCGGATCTCATCGACGGGGCCTTGTTGATAGATGCCGGCGATGTCGCCGCCGCTCGTACCAGAGAAAACCTTGAATTGAACCGTCTTCCCAGGGAGCAATTTATCGTTCTGAACAAAGCAGTGGGCAGCCGGTGCGGTCCTGTCACATTCACTGACCTGGGTGGCGCCAGTACGCTCAATCGCGTTGTTGAACCGGGAGACACAACGGTCAGCACAGTCACCATCGATATGACAACTCTTGATGCTGAGCTTGATCGAATTGGCAGAAAACCATCGTTTCTCAAGATCGATGTCGAAGGTCAGGATCTGGAAGTGCTTCGCGGTTCGATCGTGACTCTGCGGTCCGGCAGTGTTCGACTTGTCAAGTTTGAACGAAACGCTACGGAGCCACTGGAACCAATTGTCGATTTTTTCGGGGAGTTGGGTTGGTCAGTTTTTGCCCTCAGAAAAACGGGTGAGATGACACAGGAGAACGGTGTTCTTCAGAAAAACATGAACCTCTTCGCCGCACCAGGTCAGGTGTTCAGGCAGATTTCTTAGCTCGTGTCCCGAGTTCCGTCGTAGTATCACTGTGATGAAACTGCACACGCCACAGCAGCAAACGCCCCTATGCGACGAATTCGTGTCATTCCCACTCTGTTGTTGAATGCAGACGGAGGCCTGGTTAAGACCACGAAGTTTGCAAAACGGACATACATCGGCGATCCCATCAATGCTGTCAAAATATACAACGAGAAGGAAGTCAATGAACTTCTCTTATTGGACATCGATGCCACGCGTGAGGGACGCGAGCCGCGCTACGATCTGATTGAAGACATCGTCAGCGAAGCATTCATGCCCATCGGCTATGGCGGCGGCATCACTTCAGTCGACCAAATGGCAAGACTGTTTCAGCTGGGGATGGAGAAAGTAGTTCTGTCCACTGCGGCGCAGGAAATTCCTGGTCTGGTGCGAAGTGCAAGCGAAAGGTTTGGAGCTCAAAGCGTTGTCGTGTGCCTGGATGCCAAACGGTCGTGGGTCAGAAAGTGTTCCGTGTACACGCACTGCGGAATGAAGAATACGGGGCTGTCGCCAGTCGCGGCCGCTCAAGTGGCGGTGGAGCAGGGAGCCGGCGAAATTGTCGTCTATTCGATGGAACGCGACGGGACATACTCCGGCTATGACCTGGAGTTGCTCAGGAGCGTTTCCGCTGCCGTCCGTGTTCCGGTGATTGCCTGCGGCGGCGCTAGAAACGTGGATGATTTTTATCCTGCCATCGCTCAGGCGGGGGGCAGTGCTGTCGCGGCCGGAAGCATGTTCGTCTTTCAAGGCGCCCAACGCGGCGTCTTAATCAGCTATCCTTCGGAAACGGAACTCCAGGAACGCCTGTTCCAAAAGTTGTAGACGATATGACAGTGACAATACCCATTCAGGCGACCACCGAGCCATCGACGCGACCATATCAGATCTGCTCTCGAACGATTATGGACACGACAGATTCGTCCATCACGTTCGACGAAGACGGAGTCTGTGACCATTACCATAATTATTTCAACGAAGAAGCTCGGTACGTCCGTAAGGATGAAGCGGGCAGCGCGATTCTGCACGAGACGGCCGAAAGGATTCGGAAACACGGACGCGGGCGCAAGTACGACTGTATATTGGGGCTTAGCGGAGGAGTTGACAGCACGTATCTGTGTCTTCTGGCCAAAGAGTTGAATCTAAATCCTCTGGTTGTCCACTTCGACAACGGGTGGAATTCTGAACTGGCAGTCTGCAACATCGAAAACACAGTCAAACGCCTCGGCTTCGATCTGTATACATATGTCGTCGACTGGCCTGAATTTCGCGATCTCCAGCGTTCGTACTTTAAGGCGAATGTGGTGGATATCGAAGTCCTGACAGATCACGGCTTCATGGCGGTGCTGTATCAGCAGGCCATGAAGCATCGCATCAGGTTTGTGCTTGCCGGAATGAACATTGTCACGGAAGCCATCCTTCCACAGAACTGGATCTACGACAAAAGTAATCTCGTCAATATCAAAGAGATTCAGCGGCAGTTCGGCACAATACCTCCGGAAAAACTTCGTTCATATCCGATGCTGTCGCCTCACCATCGCCGTTTTTACGATCGTGTTCTGCGTCTTGAAGTCGTATCTCCGCTTAACTACGTCGATTACTCATACGATAACGTTAAGGCCCGGATCACCGAAGAACTTGCCTGGAGAGAATACGGTGGTAAGCACTACGAGTCCCTGTTCACTCGCTTCTATCAAGGCTATATCCTGCCGCGCAAATTTGGCTTTGATAAACGGCGAGCGCATCTGTCCACACTGATTTGCTCCGGGCAGATCACCCGAGAAGAAGCCATGCGGCGGATCTCTCAGCCTGGATATCCCCAGGAGCAGTGCGATATAGACCGTCCGTTCGTCTTGAAGAAACTGGGCTTCTCAGAGGATGAATTTGAACAGTATCTGGCTGTACCTCGAGTAGAGCACAACGTGTTTGGCGCTGGCACTTCGCTGTACAACCAATATCCTGTGCTCAAGCCGTTGCGTCCCATCGTGAACCTGATTTTTCGGCGAAAGTCCGCGTGAAAGATAAGAACTCGTGTTCAGGTGAACGTCTGCAGAATGGCGACTGCCGTGTACTGATTGTGTCTCCACAACCATGGGATGGCTTTCGTGTTTCGAAGCATCACTACGCTTGTGAGCTTTCGAAGCTCGGTAATCGGATTTTCTTTGTTGACCCACCGGATTTGTCCGTCCGCCGGGGGGCCATCCGACTGTCGCCAGCACGTACCGTGAATGTCGCGGTTGTACGGTATCGTCCGTGGATTCCATACAAAACGAAGTTCCATCTGAGAACTCTGTTTGATCCGGCGATGCGGCGGCAGGCCCGGCGAATAGCGAGAGCCTGTGGAGGCGATCTTGATGTCGTCTGGGATTTTGACAATGCCTATAATTTTGTAAGCCTGAAGGCGTTTGGCGCGCCCGTGAGTATTTTTCATCCAGTAGATCAACTGATCGCAGGGCAGTCGTCTTCCAAGGATGCTGATCTGGTTGTCGGCATTGCGGAATCGATCCTTGCTCGAATCGATTCCGGTGCAACGCCTTGTATCCAGGTCGGACATGGCCTGTCTCAATCATTCGTCGACTATGGAAAGCAGCAACTGCAGAGTTACAACCGTAATCGGGCGGCAGGAACTGTAAACGTCGGCTACGTCGGAAATTTGATGGCCCATGCCATTGATGGCCGAACAATCGTGTGTACTGTCCAACAGAATGCCGACGTTGAGTTTCATTTTTTTGGACCATTTGAATCAGGTGCTGTCAGGTGGATTCAATCGTTGCAGCAATGCCCCAACACTCACTTTTACGGTCTTTGCACGCAGGAAGAGATTTTGAGAAACTCTCCGGGTATTGATATATGGTTGTTATGTTATGAAAACGCTCGCGACATTAACGGTGGCGCAGATTCACACAAAGTTCTTGAATACCTTGCGACAGGTTCTCCCGTTGTATCCAGCAATCTTGATGCCTATGAAGGCCTTGGGCTGATCAACATGTGTGCCGACAAACTCAACGATGAATTCCCACGACTGTTTGCGAAAACCGTGGCTTCGCTTCCCGAAAAATCTGCGGCCAGAACACGACGAATCGAATTCGCGATTAATAATTCATATTCTTCAAGACTATCCAGCATCTGTTCCTCTCTGTCAGATTTGTCTATTCAGAACTGATGGCGCGGTTCGTTGTTCTACTCAGGCGTTACCTGGACTTTGTCATGCAACAGAATACTGCAGCGCGTCCGGTTGCCCTGCTGGTTTCACTTGGGCCAGTCGACGGTTATCCGCCGGTCCAGTATCAGGCAGTTCTTCTTGCCAGAGCGGGATTCGACGTTGTTGTACTCACTTGTCCACTTGCCGGCAGCAAACATGTTTCATTCGCTGGCGAGCACATCAGCGTCGTCTCCGTTCCACTTCAGTCTAAGTCACGCGAAACTCGCTTGTTTGCTCTGGCGAAACTGAGTTTGGACCTTGTTAAAATAAGATGGCAAAACCGGAATCGAATGGCGGTCGAAATCGCATACGAGCCGAATGCGGCATTCTACTCTGATTGGTGTCCAATTCGGTCACACCTGCGTGTGGTACATTTGCATGAAACGCTGATCGATCCTCAGAATCAATTCTACGAAAGGTGCGCGGTCAGACGACTTCACACGTTTGATCGGATCGTGGTTGCTGACGAGGACAGGGCCGATCTTCTGGTTTCACAGCTGGCTTTAAGGGAGAGACCAAGTGTTATCCCCAATTACCCGCTGCTCGTTGATTCCGAGGCGATCGAGAATCGGTCAGGAAAACACTTCGAAACTGTTTATGTCGGGGCGCTTGGTGAGAACCAGGCATTGGATTCCGTCATCCGATCGGTCGATGATTGGCTGCCCCACGTTCGATTGCACCTTGTCGGCGCCGATGACACGAATGCTGCGATGAAACTACGTGCCCTGGCGCAGGATTGCGGGGTCACGGACCGTGTCGTATTTCATGGTCGGCTGCCGCTCGCAGAAGTCCCCGTTTTTCTCCGGAAGTGTCACCTGGGATTCAGTTTTCTTCGAGATCATCATGACCAGTTGCGTTTTGCAACGGGAGCATCAAACAAACGGTACCAGTACATGCAGGCCGGAATGCCTCAGGTTTCTGATCTCAACCCGCGCGTAACAGCGTTGATAGAAGAACAGGGTATTGGACGTTGTGTGCATCCTGATGATTTGTCCGGGATCACGGAAGTTGTGAACTTCTTTGCAAGAAATCCCGGTGAGTGTACCAGAGCCGGTCGACAGGCTGAGGAGTTGTACCTCCGGCAGTACCACTACGAACTTCCGTTTCGTGAATTTGTGGAATGGGTAAACAGAGATTGGGAACGTCGTCAGGAAACCGTCACTCAACGAGACACACGTCATGCAGCAATTCATTAAGTCCAGCTTTCCACAAGCATGGCAGACACTGAAACGGTTTCGGCAGGGTGTACTGAACCTCAGATCGTCTCGGTCTGTGTTTCGTCGAATCTACCACGACAATTCCTGGGGCGACGACGAATCGAAATCGGGACCCGGCTCAAATCTGACTAACACGGAAGTCGTTCGAGACCTGCTGCCACGGTTTCTACGGGAAGTCGCAGCCGAATCGTTGCTCGACATCCCATGCGGCGATCTCTATTGGATGAAACTGGTCGACCTTGGCTCGATCCAGTACATCGGTGCAGACATCGTTCCGGAAATCATTGATGGAAACCGGGCTCGATATGCAGACTCCGGACGCCGTTTCGAAGTTCTGGATATCGTGAACGACAAACTTCCGGCGGCAGACGTCCTGCTGTGCCGGGATTGTTTCATACACCTGCCGAATAACATGGTGCAAACGGCACTCTCCAGAATCTGCATGGGACCGTTCAAATACCTCATTACGTCTACATTCGTTGATGTTGAAGAGAACATCGACATCGAATTGGGGGGATTTCGCCCGATCAATCTGCTGAAAGCACCATTCCGGCTTCCGCCTCCATTGCAGTCGTTGCCAGAGGGCGGACACGAGGGGAAAAGCGTTGCTATCTGGAAATGTAGTGACCTGACACAACACGTGAATTCCCCATAGAGCGGCATTCCCTGAGCAGTGCTTGTGCTGCTGTTCTTTCTTCGGTCGAGACATTTACTACCGCGCGCACGGTGAGCACACTCATCGGAAGGATGCTCAATCGCGTTACGGCATATCTGAAAAACGGAAGTATGCGTCACAGAGGTTCAGAAACGACAGAAGATGGCTACAGGGGCATCCCGGCAGATGCCGCCACAGGCGTGCATGAAGCCGTCGTTGACTCGCTCAAAGAAATCCTGCCTTCAGGGGGACGTGTTGCTGACATCGGCGCCGGACGCGGGGCATTGTCCCTGCGACTCGCGGACGCCGGCTTTGAGGTTGTTGCCTTTGATCTGGACAACGCCGACTGGTCGGTTCCCGACATGCAGTGTTATGAGGTCGACGTAAATACATCGGCAGGACTCCAGGCGGTCGCGTCGAGAGGGCCTTACGATGCCATTGTTTCGGTGGAAGTAATCGAACATCTGGAGAACCCCCGGCAGTTTCTGAAGAGCCTGCTGCAACTTGCTCGACAAAGCGCGGCTCCCGTTGTTCTTTCGACGCCCAATCCCCTCGACACGTTTTCTGCAATTTCATTTTTCCGCCGAGGCATATTCAATTGGTTCAGTCCGGCCCACTACAGCGGTGGTGGCCATATCTCGATACTGCCGTATTGGCTGATAAATGAACACTTGATGTACCTTGGAATTGAGGCAGATCAGATTCACTGGAAGTTCCTGGCACCCTGGAAAGCCCCCCGGCTGCTGACGCGAGTTATTTACCGGGGAATTCAGGCGGTCCACAGAATTGTCACGTGTCACATTGTCGTCGATTACACAGACGGCCAAACAGCGATCGTGGTCATCAAGAGGAGGATGAATGACTCATAGAACTCCGCCTCTGAAGGAGCATGAGGACAAACTACGTGTGTTGATTGTGGAGCCATCAGGAAACCTGTGGGGATCTGAACGAGCATTGCTGGATCTGTGCGATGGACTCCAGTCAACTGAGTGGCAGGTTGGAATCTGTTGTCCTCCGGACACGCCCATCATTCCCCACATTACTTCTGCGATGGGCACAGTGTTTCCGCTATACACAGCGAATCTGCACCTTCGATCGAAATTCGCCCGTGGCATCGCCGCATGGAATCTGAGACGAGTCTTGAAAGCGTTTCGGCCGGATGTGATATACGTCAATCAGGCAGGTGCAACCAAAGTCGCACTGGCTGCTGCGACCATGACGAACGTGCCTGTGGTCTCGCATATTCGACTATTGAAAGATGCTGACTACATCGATCCATTGAAATCACGGCACCGTCTGAACCATCTCATCTGTATCAGTCGTTTTATTGAAGATGCGTGTTCTGAACACGGTCCTGGAAAAGTCCAGCTGCACACAATATTCGATGGATACCAGCCAGTCAGGAATTCGCCGTGCAAAACGGAGACGCAGAATCTGGTCGTGTGCCCAGGACGATTTGCCCACATCAAGGGACAGGACGTTTTACTCGGCGCTGCGGCAAGGGTTCACACCGTAAATCCGAAAGTGCGTTTCAATTTCGTAGGCCGCGCCGATGAAAACACTCCGTTCGATCAGGAACTGCAACAGCTCAGAAAGACGCTGAAGATGGAACACGTCGTCAGTCTTGAGCCATTTGCAGACGAAATCTGGCCGTGGCTGGAGTCTGCAGATTTTCTCGCATGCCCGTCTCGAATTGAGCCATTGGGTCGCGTCATCTTTGAGGCATGGGATG
This sequence comes from Fuerstiella sp., assembly GCA_029941865.1. Taxonomy (GTDB): domain Bacteria; phylum Planctomycetota; class Planctomycetia; order Planctomycetales; family Planctomycetaceae; genus Fuerstiella. The sequence continues at coordinate 16,406 of JAPYTO010000088.1, forward strand.
CTGGCATCATACCGATTGCCTATCGCGGCTCTGGAGGACCAGCCGAAACCATTGCTGCGGCGAACGCCGGCATTCTGTACGACAACCAGGATCCGGACTGTCTGGCCGAGGCAATTCTGAGGGCCTACGACATTCCCCTGGATAAGAGAGCAGAAATGGTACGACTCGGGCGTCGCTGGATGCTGGATCAAATTGAGCCGGTGACCTACGCACACCGTGTCTCTGATGTCTTCAAGTCCGCACTACACGATAGTCCGTACTCTGTTGCCCAATGAGAAATTCCTGGATTTTTGTCGGGCATTTGTTGCCTGGTCAGACCTCGCTCATGCGAATGAACGCGCTGCGACGCTGTGACGTTGACGTGACTGGATTCGATACCCGGTCGATCTGGAACACACAGACCTGGCTGCAGCGACAAATGTCGACCCGTCTGGAGCGAGGACCAGCGATAGATGGGATCAATAAGGGGCTGATCGACGTTGCTCGAGACGTCAGGCCGACTCACATCTGGTTCGATAAGCAGGAATTTATTCGACCGGACACGTTGGACGAGTTGAAACGTCTTGGCGCCTGCCTTGTCTATTATACACCGGATCCCTACTTCACACTGGTTTGGAAACGAACCAGGCTGATGGATGCGTGTCTCACCAGATTTGACCTGCTTGTGACATCCAAGTCGTACGAATGCCGCCACTTTGCGTCCGTCGGACCACCTTATCTCTACCTGCCACTGGGTTATTGCGACGAAGTGCATCGCCCCATTCGGGTTGACTCATGTGAGAGGGCATCTCTTGGATTCGTTGGTGGCTGGGAACCGCGACGTCAATCGATTCTGGAAGCAATCGCAGCTCAAGGCGTTGCCTTGAAGATCTGGGGTTATGCCTGGGATCATCTTGTCGATGGGAAATGGACTCTCCGGCGCTATTTGAGGCTGCGCCGCCTTGCTGGCGGCACGGGAGAATGGAAGGTGGCTCGTTCCGAATCCTTATCCAACAGCTTTGTCTCCGGAGAGGTTTATGCCGACGACTACGCGAGGGCACTGTCCACGTCTGGAATTAACATCGGCTTTCTGCGGACAATCTGTGATGACCAGCATACGACACGGAGCTTTGAGATTCCGGCGTGTGGCAGCATGATGCTGGCGGATCGAACAGACGAACATCAGGCTTTTTTCGAAGAAGGCAAGGAAGCTGAGTACTTTGCGAGTGAAGAAGAACTGATTGAAAAGGCGATATTCTACGCCAGAAACGAAACAAGCAGACGTCGAATTGCAACTGCAGGCTTAGATCGATGTCGCCGCTCCGGCTATTCGTATCGAGATCGGATGCGAGCCGTTCTTCAACGTCTGGGAACCCTGAGTTGAAAATGAAAAAGCTGCGACTAGTTCATTTTCAGCGCAAGCGCCGCGATGGCCGGAACTTCAGTCTGGAGCAGATCTTCGAAGATGTTCGCTCCAGAATTTCAGGCCGTTTTGACACTAAGGTGTGGGTCGCTCCCGTTGAGAGTAACGGCCTGTTTCGTCGTCTTTGGATTGCCCTGGCAGCCGTGTTTCAACAGGGCGAAATCAATCACGTGACCGGCGATATTAACTTTGCGACTTTTTTTCTGAGGCGAAAGAAAACCGTACTCACTCTTCTGGATTGCGCAATTCTGGCAAGAAGCCGTGGAATCAGACGGGTCTTGATTTGGTTCTTCTGGTTCCAGTTGCCCATCATGCGGGCTCGTATCGTTACCGTCCTCTCGGACGCGACAAGACAATCCGTGTTGCAGAATGTCCGTTGCCCGCCGGAAAGAATCCGAATTGTTCCTGTCGCAATTTCGGAAAACTTCAGACCCGTGCGACGCCCGTTTAACGCCAGCAGGCCGAGAATCCTTCAAGTTGGAACGGCACCAAATAAGAATCTTGAAAATGTCGTGCGCAGTCTGGCTGGGCTGCCATGTGTGCTGTCGATAATCGGCCCCCTCGGCAGCGGAATGCGCGAACTGCTGGAGGCAAGTGCCATCGAAGTTGAGTCCGCAGAGGGTCTCTCCGAAGAAGCCCTGATTCAGAAATACGTCGATTGTGATTTGTTGGTCTTCGCTTCGACGTATGAAGGATTTGGCATGCCAATTCTGGAAGCGAATGCAGTCGGTCGTCCAGTTGTTACTTCGAACGTTACTTCCATGCCGGAGGTCGCTGGTGATGCGGCCTGTCTGGTGGACCCGTTCGACGTCGACGCCATCAGGCAGGGAATCAATCTCATCATTAAAAACCCGGAATACCGTAAGCGACTGGTCAGCAATGGATTCGCAAACGTAAAGCGTTTTCAGGCAGACCGAATTGCAGTTCAGTACGCCGAGATTTACCAGGAAATCACGTCAACAAGAGCGGCCTGACTTCAGGCCTCCGTTTCTCCACGAATGACTAGACTTCTCGCCATAATAGCCGTTGTCGGATGGCTGCAATTGCTGCCCAATGACATAACGGTTGCTGCGATTGCAGTTCTCAGCGTCGCGCGTTTCTTTCACTACGTCGATAAGCGGCCGGCGATTCTTGAAATCGCAGCATTGATTGCTGTGCTTCAGTTCCTGGTGGCTGCTGTGTTTATGTATCGCATGGGCAACGATCACGTCAAATACTACATGTATGTCGACGAAAGTACTTATTTTTCATTCACTATTCCTGCCACCTGCTGTTTTCTGTTCGGGCTGTTTTCGCAACTGTCCCGTGCGATCGAAAAGTTTCGGACACCCAAACCGCTCCCTCAACATAACAATCTTGGCGTTGCCCTGGTCGCCATTGGATTCCTTTGCGCCGTGACGGTCAGGTATTCACCAGACCAGGTACGGTTTGTCTTCTATCTGCTGGCTCAGCTCCGGTATGTCGGTGTCCTGTATCTCTACTTCAACAAGTCGACGATTCGATGGGCGGCAACCGGTGTGGTCTTCCTGTCTTTGCTGGCGGACTCAGCACGATCGGGAATGTTCCATGAACTTTTGTTGTGGGGGACTCTTCTGCCGACTTTCTATTTCCTGGCTCGGCCGCCAACAATGAAGGTGAAAGTACTGTTTCTTGTCACCACCTTCTGTGTTGTGTCAGCGATTCAGTTGGTGAAGCACGAGTACCGGGAGCTTATATGGAAGGGCAGGAATGCGTCCCTTTCTGCTGTCCTGTTCAGTAGTCTTGAACGTGAAGACGCGTTTGGGAGAGAGTGGCGGGAAGGTCTGGTGATGCGCATGAATCAGGGCTGGATTGTCTCTGCAGCCATGAGTCATGTGCCTTATGCACATGACTATGCGCATGGCGAGACAATCAAGGAAGCCCTGATTGCCGCTTTAGTCCCGAGAATGCTTGTGAAGGATAAGCGAACTGCATCGTCCAGTGAAAATGCTCGGGAGTTCACAGGACTGCATATTGGAACGTCGACATCCATGGGCCTCAGTCCCTTGGGCGAAGCCTACGTCAACTTTGGAGAACTCGGTGGCTGCGGCGTGATGCTGTGCTTTGGCCTGCTGCTGAATTCAATCTATCACTGTCTGGTTCGACTGGGGCATTCAGACCAGTACTTCCTATTCGTGATTCCTTTGATCTTTCTGCAGGCGATCAAAATGGAGACGGAGTTTCTGATGGTGTTCAATCATCTGACGAAATCCAGCATTTTGGTTGTTGCACTTTACTACGGGTTTATCTGCGAGTGGCGTCCACGGATACGCTCACGGCGTTCCCGTGCCCGACAGACGGGCCGTTCCCGGCGTTCGGCGAAGCTGTCCTCGGCTGTCAGTATTCGAACGGCCGTGAGATAGTGAATCGACGCTCTGGCCGTCGATTTTCGTGCCGGATGTTCAGCGTCAACGGAGTGACACATTTGTGATTAATCGCTCGCAGCAAAAACTGTTAATCGCCGTCGACTGGTTCGATCCGGCTGTGCGGGCCGGGGGGCCGGTGCAGAGTTGCGTCAATCTGGTCAATCTTCTGCACAACGACGCGAATATCGCCGTGGTCACCGGAGATCGTGATCATGGGGACCAACATGGATTCTCGACGATAAAAGCAGATGACTGGCAGAGCTGGCAGGACAGGGCCAGCGTGCTTTATGCCACACCACGCTATCGAAGAGGCAGAGCGTTTCGGGATGCGGTGGCTCAGTTTGACCCGGACACCATTTATCTGAATGGAATCTTTAGTGCCCCGTTTGCCGTGCGACCGCTGTTAAGCCAGCGCAGCTGGCGCAATAAGCGGCGCATCGTTTTGGCTCCGAGAGGAATGTTGAAAAAATCCGGCTTGAAGATGAAGTCATGGAAGAAACAGCCACTTCTGGCTTTGCTGCGGCTGGCCGGAAGCACGCGAAACGTCGTCTTTCATGCGACCGCTGAAGAAGAGGTCGATGAAATCCGCAACGTATTTGGCGCCGCCGCCGAGATCTTCTGCGTTCCCAACATTCCGTGCCTGCCGGAGAAAAAACTGACTGAGCACGCGAAAGAAACCGGTCAGTGCCGGTTGTGTTTTGTCGGTCGAATTCACCCGGTCAAAAACCTGCTGATGCTGTTACAGCAGCTACATCTGGTGAATGGTCTGTGTCGGCTGGATGTCGTGGGACCTGTTGAGGACGAGTCCTATTATCAACAGTGCAAATCAACTGTCTCCAGGCTTCCCTCCAATATTTCAGTCAACTTCCTGGGGCCGCTGCAGCACGAACAGACTCGAGCGATTTGTGCCGAGTGTGATGCAACGGTGGCCCCCACACGGGGTGAGAACTTTGGCCACTCAATTTTTGAATCGTTCGCCATGGGTGTGCCGGCGTTGATCAGCGACCAGACGATGTGGCGTGACCTGGAACTAAAGAGCGCTGGCTGGGATATTCCGCTAAGCGCTCCCGGACGTTTCGCGGAAAAGGTAAATGAGTTGTGTCAAATGAACGTGTTTCAGCTTCAGAAGTGGCGGCGAGGCGCCATGGATCTTGCTCATGCGTTCTTTGAGACCCACGACTTGCCGGGCGACTATCATCAAATGCTGTTTGGGACGGCACTGCCACACTCAGCCGGACGAACGTCTCAAGCCTCTGATCGCGCCGCTGCGTGATCGCCACCGCGTCCCTCTGATACGCGGATTCTCTGCCCTGCGCGGCCTTCCTGGTTTGCGTAGTGTGTGGCTCGAAAGAACGAGCAGTTTCTGCCGGTTTGAACCGGCAGGAAATTGCCGGAAGTCTTCGACGCCCTCTGGCCCCCCGATCTGATCTTGCTGCCGTACTCGCTGCCCGATTAGAAATGGGCGCAGGATTTACCTTGTCGGGACCATTCATTCGAACGTTGCGGCAAAGGCACGTTCTGCCGTACATGTCAGATAGAAAAGACTGGCTTGTCGTTCGTTCGCAACGCCCCGTCATGCAGGCTCCGGTCCCGTCGGGAGCATAACGCGGACAACCATTACCGCTGGCGAAAGGAATCGCTCGTCGATGAACATCATTGGAATCAACGCATATCACGGTGACGCGTCGGCTGCTCTGGTCGTGGATGGTGAACTGGTCGCGGCCGTCGAAGAAGAACGGCTGAACCGCGTTAAGCATTGGGCCGGATTTCCGTCTCAATCAATTCAGTATTGCCTGGATGCCGCCGGGATCGAAATTGGTGACGTCGATCACGTTGCTGTGTCCTTCAACCCACGAGCCAATCTGGGGAAACGTCTGGCCTTTGTGGCGAAGCACCGGCCCAGCGTTCGTGCGATTCTTGATCGTCTGAAACGCCAGGGGAAAACACTCGGCCTTGATCAGCAGCTGGCTACAGGACTGGGCGTCGATCGCAGCGAAATTCGGGCGAAACTGCACCGGATTGAGCACCACCAGACGCACGTTGCAGCCGGATTTCTGCTGTCCCCGTTTGAAGAAGCGGCAGTCCTTTCAGTGGACGGTATGGGAGACTTCACCAGCACTTTGACCGCTCACGGTCACGGAACGGCGTGGGACGAATCTGACCGCGTGTATTACCCGCATTCCATTGGATTCCTGTACAGCGCTGTAACGATGTATCTTGGGTTTCCACACTATGGAGACGAATACAAAGTGATGGGGCTGGCACCGTATGGTGAACCGGAATTCGCCGACGTTATTCGCCGGATGATCAAGCCCCAAGGTGATACGTTTGAGCTGAATCTGGACTACTTCACTCACCACAAAAACGGAGTGAAGATGAAGTGGAATGACGGTGCACCAATTGTCGAACCGTTTCACAGCCAGAAACTGATCGACGAACTGGGACCAATGCGGGGCAAGGATGAGGAAATGACGGCTCGTCATGACAACATCGCGAAAAGTCTGCAGGTCGTCACCGAAGAAATAATTATCCATCTGCTGAATCGGCTGCACAAAAAATCGCAGTCAGACAATCTTTGCATGACAGGTGGAGTGGCGATGAATTCTGTCGCCAACGGAAAAATCACATCTCACACGCCGTTTAAACAGGTCTACATCCCTGCCGGTGCGGCGGACAACGGAACATCTTTCGGTGCCGCTTTTTATGTCTGGAACCGAATACTGGGGAAACCGCGAAGCTTTGTGCAGGACCACGCGTACTGGGGGTTTGAAAGCCACGATGAAGATGCTGTGAATGCAGCAAATAAGGCGGGCGTTCCATTTGAGCGTCTGGGTCCGTCAGAACTCGTTGACCGTGCTTCCGACCTGTTGATTGACGGAAAGGTTGTCGGCTGGTTTCAGGGGAAAATGGAATTCGGTGCCCGTGCCCTTGGAAACCGGTCACTTCTGGCAGACCCGCGGCGCACTGACATGCGGGATATCATCAACTTGCGGATCAAGTATCGCGAGAAATTTCGGCCATTTGCGCCAAGCATCCTGGAAGAACACGTCAACGATTGGTTCGAGGTCGCGGAACCGACGCCGTATATGGAGAAGGTCTTTCCGATTCGCCCCGACAAGCACTCAATCATTCCGGCTGTGACCCATGTGGACGGCACTGGACGATTGCAGACGGTCTCCAAAAAGTCCAACCCCTTGTATCATTCTCTCATCACCCGATTTCATGAGAAAACCGGCATTCCGATCGTGCTGAACACCTCGCTAAATGAGAACGAGCCAATCGTGCGGACGCCTGAAGAAGCCATTAGTTGTTTCTTACGTACTGATATGGACGCGATTGTGATGGGGAATGTTCTTGTGAATCGACATCACACGGAATTCCCGGCCCGCTACAGAGAACAGCGTCGGGCAGCGTAACCACAGTGTGTATCAGTCTCATCGCACGTGGGTAAACAATAAATCATCGCCAGAGCGGCAGTGACAGTGACGGAAGAAAGATGTTGCGAGCGGGCTTCTCGATATTGGTCGTGAACCGGCGTATGGATCATGTGGCATTTCTATCAAATCCAATGCCGTCACTATTCCACGGTCTTCAAGGATGTCGGTTGGCAGGCAGTCCGCACCGGACACTGAAAGCTCCGCGTGAATCAGCTTCAGGTGCACGTTGGCAACTACGAACAGGTGCTTGATCCGACTTGCGCTGGCAATTGGGGCCTGGCGAGACGTCGCCCCCGAAATACCTGCAGGTCGCACAAACGCAACTGCAGAATCGGCTGATCGATCGCCGAAATCCCGACTCGTGCGAAAGCACAATTCGGATCGACTGGAAAAAGCCACAAACTCGGGATTTGTCGACCGATCATAACGAGTAGGATAATAGGCGCAGGCGGAAATACCGTCCTGTTCGTGCATCTTCAGTCACCGAAACGTCCCGGCGTCTCATACCTCTTGAGACTGTTCGCAAGACAAAAAGTTAAGGATACGGAAATCATGCGTGTTCACATTGTGTTGGCAACCATCTTCTCGATGACGGTGCTTCCCACTCTCCCTTCTGCGTTTGCCGGGCCTGGTCCTGCAGAGTCGAAGGTGCACCTTCAGAACGTTGAACTCAGCAGTACGGGCACCGTTGACGGCCATATTGTTGACGATAAGGGCACACCGCTCGCAGGATCCAAGATTAAAATTCGCACAAAGGCAGGCGAACAGGAAGTCACGACAGACACGAACGGCAGATTCAAACTCGCCAGTAAAGTCGGCGGCAATTGTGCGATCACAATTGATGACAAAGCCTATGCCTGCCGATTGTGGAAGAACGGAACTGCACCGCCGAAGTCCCTCACAAAGTTTGGCATCGTTCACACGGACGGCCCAATCGTTCGCGGTCAGTTTGATGACTGTGCTGAAGGCTGCGATGACAATGGCTTTGGCCGACTTGGAGGAGTTTCGAATGGCCAGTTGCTTGGTCTCGGACTGCTTGCCGGAGCTGTCGTTGCGATCGTACTTGCTGTCAACAACGACGATGGCAGCTAATGATGCCTGATCGAGTGATTCTGCCCGGAAGAGCGTTTCCGGGCAGACTTCAATCTTTGACAGAGTTAGAACATCCCAGGGGGAATTCTGACAACACTGCTGATTTCATTCCCTGTCAGGAGCCGATGGTACGCGACGAACCAAACTCTCACGTTGCGTGGTTGAAAGGCACTGGAAATGCGAACAGTTGTTATCGGGATTCTACTTTCAGCCCTGCTTGTCTCTCCTGCGGCGTCGTTTGCAAAAGCACGATTCGTTCGAACGAATCGTGCTGAACGAGTGGACCTCAGGAACGTCGAATTGGCGACTGGCGAAGTCCTGCACGGGCAGTTCGTCAACAATGCCGGGCAGCCGCTGGTTGGGGTTGTCGCGACGATTCAGCTGGGGAAACAGAGCCACAAGGTCGTAACTGACAATACTGGCCGCTTTTTTGTAAGTGGCCTGCACGGTGGACAGTGTCTTATTGTCATCGGCGAAGAAACGTATGCATGCCGCCTGTGGGCCCACGGGACGGCGCCTCCACGGTCGCTGAAATCGATCGCATTTGTTGATTCCAACGGCGAAGACACAGTACTTCGCGGACAGGGAATCGGGGACCGTGTTCGTTCTCTGACACAAAGCCAAAAGATCGGTCTGGGCGTCGCTGTGCTTTCCGGTACAGTCTTGGCTATCGCTTTCGCCCAGGACGACGCAAGCTGACGAATTGACACATCAGCTTAACAACAAAAACCTGCTCCTTGACGGAGCAGGTTTTTTTTTGCGCGCACGTTCACCGTCAGCATG